>JAGACJ010000162.1 GCA_017614195.1 Paludibacteraceae bacterium | reverse complement strand
CTACGTTTCGAGAGGGATATCCGAGCCCGTTGTAAAACTGTTGGGTGGTCATCGTTTGTGCTCCGTTTTCGCTGAGCCAATTTTGAGTCGTGACGACATTGTCGCCTCCTTTGCGCAGTTTGTAGTCGTAGGTGCAAAGGGTTTGCCCGTTTTCCTGCGTCCTGTATAACTGACCGATGGCGTTGTACGAAAACTCGAGTGTCCGTCCTGTCGGCTCGACACGTTTGGTCAGGCCGAAGAGCGGGTGGTGCTCAAACGCATAATGGAGCATTCCTGATTGGGTGTGGCTTGTCAGTCGGTGTTTGTCCCACGCGTATTCCAACAACATGCCTTCCTCGAGTTGGATGGTTAGCGGGTCGCCCACGTCGTTGTGCTCCGTGGATCGGATGCGGCTGGAAATCACGCCGTTTTCGGTTCGGTACGTGGTAGAGGGGACACGGAAACTTCCGCCTCTCAGGTATTTGTAGTCGGTTAATCTCGAAAAGTCTTCCTTGCCGTCGGTCAAAACGGTCTGCTTGGAGACCAGACTGCGCTGGTTGGTGTTTGTGAGGTACTCTGTCTGGGTGGTCCTGACGGATCCGTCGCTGTTGTTGGTGGTCACTTCAACTGGTCGCAGGTACTCGTCGTATGTGTACGAGGTGGTACGGGAAACGAACTTGCCATTAAAGAACTCTTTTCGCGTTTTTCCTGTTAGCAAATGGGTGAAACCATCCAACTTGTATTTTTTGAATATGATGTTTGGACTGAACGAGTGCGAATTAATGCAAACATAGTTGAATATTGGTGTTGGCGAGTAGGTTATGTATGAGACAATAGCCTCGGCCGAGCCGTTTTTTGTGTCGGCATAATCGAATGTCGTTTCGGAAAGGATTTGCTCCTTGTTGTCGTAACAGCGGGTTTTCTGGAGTGTGCCAAGTGCATGGAGCAAAGAACATTTTGAATCGGGCACCTGTGTCTCGGAATCATACAGTAGGGGGTCATCAAAGAAAACGGCCCGTTGGTTTTGATAATAATACTCTATGCTCCCGTTGCCGACAAACTCTTCGATCACCTTGTCGTATCCGACGGGGCTGCTGCAGAAAGGCGGAGTCAGTGCGATCAACGGTTCGCTTGAGTATCCGTGATATAAGGTAGCAAACACAGTAGCGCATGAATTGTTCCCGATTGTATGCAGGTAATCAATGAAGAACGGACCAAACTCGAAGGTCGGGTAAACGTAATGCAGCCCGCCTTCGTAGGAGTATTTGCGATGATTGTATTTTTTTCCTTCTGTATCGACATCGTACTGTTCTTTGATGCGGAGTCCCCCGCCTTGCGAGACGATTTCTGAGTCTTTGGTGGAGGTGTTGTAACTGATGTTTGCCAAGAATGATAGACTGTTACCTGAGGATTGTTGCCCGTTGTTGTCATTGGGGACATTGATGTTATTGCTGCACTGCCAATAGACACTGTAAGAGCCTTGAGGTAATAGGACTGTTTGTCTGTCAGAACCCGTCTTAGTCTCAGGATTAGTCATTACAGAATGATTGTAGACATTCGCATAGTAACCCGTAGTGTTTTTCTTTTGAATGACAAGATTGGCATTGATTGGCTCTGTGATTTGGTACTGCATATAATAGCTGATATCAAAGAGGACTTCTGTTGTATCAGAAAGAATTATCGTTTGAGCCGTGTTACTGCTCACTTTGAGTTGAGACTTGTCACCAGGGTCCTCAAAATAATTGACGGAAGCATAACCGTTATTAACGAGTTTGACCTCTTTTATCTCGGTGCGCATAGGTTCAAAACTGTGCGGTTCATACGAGAAATGCGTTTTACCGCCAGTCGGGTATGTGATGTCCGTCAGCATTCCATATTGCATACAGGAGGCATTGCATTTTTTGTTTCGTCCGTAGAAAATCGTGCGGTAAGTGTTCTGACTTTTCACCTTCATGGAAGGAAGGTTTGTCCCTTCCGACTTGCTGTCGGCGCCACCCCAATAGTCAGGGGCTGTCGATTTGTTATAGAATCCCCAAAGGTCGCGCTGCCGCGAATTTTTAGCTGGCAGGTAATCTCCGTTGTTATAGGTGAAATTGTATATCTGGTAATCCCCGACAGTCTGTTGGCCGATGTAATTCCGTTGTCCGATGATGATGGAATCCAGTTTCAGCCGGCAAGTGGTGAATGCACTGGTGTTACCGAAGTAGGACTGGTAAAAGCCGAACCTTTTCAGAATGTTGTTTTCTTCTTTGACCAAAATGCTGTTGCAGGCGCGAGGAGCGTTCGAGTTATCAACGCTGTTCAAGTCTTTTCGAGGTGAGGTGGAAAACCCGACAGAGAGAGTCGGAGTGGTAATGCCAATCAATCGTTGCTGGTCAATGCGCGCGTTGGAATAGGTTGCTGTATAGCGATGCTTATCAGGAAAACTTTCGTATACAGGATCCAATCGTACCAGATCAATCTCTGACGTTTGGACGGGAGTCAGGATAGATTCTTGTGCGTATTGGAACCGGATGGCTTCGCCATTGGGTGCGACGATGCTGTCGAGCATCCATGCCGAAACATTGCTATGGTCTTCGCCGAATGTGTATAAGGAGGATGCGTCGGGTGGTGTAAGTTTGCCTAAAGAGCCATTGATACCGTGTGATGTGTAAGAATTTGGTTTTGTATATTCTTTTGTTCCGAAGTAATAGCGAAAACCATCAATGTCACGAACGACAAAGGCGTCTTTGTTGAGTAGGAACGTGATGTCAAGCCATTCTTCTTGATTCACGATGACGGGTTTTATCGTTTGTTGGCTTTTTTGGGATTTCGGTTCAAAAAAGAAAGCACCGCAATGTCCACCGAAGTTAAAGTAGAACTCATCGGGCTGGGTGTCGTATCCGAAAATATTGGGGTAGGGGACTTGCCATCCCTGAGTTAGCAGATACTGAGAACTGTAGTTGTAACCTTTTTCAACAAGTTCTTGAACAGAGTAATCTGTAACTTGCTGGTCTATATATGGATATTTTAGATATTCCCGATAAAAGTCATTACCACCCATCACTTGTCGGGTGATGCATCCGCCAATATTGAGATTCCATCCGAGTCCGATCCACGAGGCTTCCTGGGCCACCTTGATGCCGGAAGAGTTATAAGAGAGCGTGACGGGGAATTTTTTGCCGCACAGTTCCAAATCAAATAGCGGAATACAGATGTTCGCCGTGCCTTGATAGCCGTTAACGCCGATTTTTCCGTACTCTCCGAACGAGGCCGCGTTGGGCGACTGCGGAACGGGTATCGGGCTGCCGTACTCGTCGTTTTGGGCATGGCATATAGGAGATCGCAACACGATGGCGGCGACCAATGCAAACCATCGCAGCTTGCGGGTGATGCTTAGTTTTTGACGATGATGCATTGGTGCTGGATTTCGAAGGTTTTGACGGATAAGATGTAATAGCCCGACGACAGGTTTTGCAAGTCGAGCTTGAGTAAGTTGTGGCCTTGAGTCACGAAATCGGTTTGCTCGTGTACGTTTTTGCCAGATGCGTTGTACACCGCAATTTCGGCTTGGCAGGCTTCCGAACTGTGCAGTTGCAGATAAAGCCAGTCGGGTGTCGGGTTGGGATAGACGGTGATGCTGTTGTGCGGTTCGAGGTCTTTAGCTGAGGGTTCTTCGTCGTGCCATTCAATGGCGATTCGCTCGGCAACGGAGTCGGGTAGCAGATGGATGAGCGAAGTCTGGAAGTTGACCTTGCCCTGTCGGCTCTTGACACACACCGACGACAATAGCGGCCAGTGGTATTGGCGGTGAAACCAAGTGCAAGCCTCCAATGTTAGTTGCATATCCGGGTGATGTGCAGGCGACAGCGTCAGCACCCGATGTTGCCTAACAACCTTTGTGTTGAACTCGGGCAGCCGCAAAACGCCCGATGCATCGTTGAAAACCGTGTCGCGACAAGTCAACGAATCCACTATGCTGTACCTTAAGACCGCTTTGCCGCTACCGATATAGTCAACAAACGACCGGGCATTGTTCTGATAGTCAATCGAATCTCCGATATGATAGTGCGTCAGATGTTCAAACACCATAAAACTTCCATCGGGCAAAGAATCAACTTGTATGGGGTAGTCCTTTCCGACAAAATCCATGTTACGGAAATCCCAGACCATCGAATCGCCGCCACCAAGCGGCACAACGTAAGGCACCAGCTGATAATCCGCCGCAACCGTTCCCATCGGCTGCGCCTGGCCGGCAGCGATAAACGCTCCGCAGAGCAGCCATGCAAATATCAAACGGATTTGTGAACGGGGCATGAGGTTAGGGCGGTTCTAACTTAGGTTAAATCGCTTGTAAATATCTGTATATCAACAAAGTATCTCCCCAAAAAAATGGGGAGGGTAAGTGATATGTCATTGACGGCAAAGGTACAACAATAATTCTGATAAGAAAAATTTTCGGCGGGAAAACTGCAAAAGGTAGTTCCGATGAACAACGAAACGGGAACTCCTTTCGGGGTTCCCGTTTTTTATTGCGAAGTAACTGATAAAATTGTTTTTTTTGAATTAAAAATACGGAGGCTGATTATTTGGAATCGCCCGTGGCGGGGGATGCATCAGCACCGTTGTCGCTGCGACGGCCCAGCAATTGCATGGTGTCGGCTACGATTTCGGCCACATTGCGTTCTTGTCCCTCTTTTGTTGTGAATTGGCGGTATTGGATGCGGCCCTCAATGTAGAGTTGCGTGCCTTTTTTTACGTATTTCTCTGCAGTTTCGGCCAAACCTCTCCAAACTACGACGCGGTGCCATTCGGTACGCTCGGGAACAGTCGTGCCGTTGGCCGAGGTATAGGCGCGTTCTGACGTAGCCAAACTAAAGTTGGCAACCGCTACATTGTTGTCGAGATAACGAACTTCGGGATCACTGCCCACATTTCCTACTAAAATAACTTTGTTTACTGACATAATTGTTCTAATTTAAAGATTAAGAATTTGTTTTTTTTATAAGATGGTTACTTCGTAATGCTTTGTGATAAATTTGTTTATGACTACCGATTATTCGGTTACTTGCTTTTGGAACAGAACGGATAGTGTGCCAGAATTGTCTGAGTTGATTTCGAACGTGGCGTTGATTGACAGTTGATCGTCTGCCGGCATGGTTGCACGCAGTTCTTTCGTCTCGTCTGCATCAGTGTAAGTGAAAACGACTTCGTTTGTATTGCTATCTATTGACCAAGTGCCTTCGCTCGATGAAAATAACGGGTTGTCAGAACAAGACGTCTCGATGGCATAGGTGTAGTTGCTATTGCAAGTGGCGGTGGTGGCAAAGACGCATTCGCCCGAGATGGGTAGACCGTACATAGCTACAAGTGCTCCTAATTGGGTGTCGAAAGTCGCTGCATCGTTATATGAAAAACTGCCCAAGTCGCCAAGGTTAACTGTAAGTCTGCATACTTGCCAGTTGCCTACAATGGCTGCCGTCGAGATGTCATCCGGTTTTGGCTCGGGGACGTCAGTTGGATCTGGAGTTTCGGTTTCAGTATCTTTGTCATCGTTTTGGGGCTCTTCATTGTTGCAGGCAATCAGCATTGACAAGGCGATGACTGCAATTCCAAATAACGTACGTACTTTCATAAGCAACGGATTTAATAATCATGCAAATGTACGATTATTTTTACCAATACATCAATCTCGTATGTGAATTTTTGTTTATTTCCGAAATTATTCGTACATTTACTTTTTAGAATAACCATGTAACTGATACCTTATGACCTTTTGGCGCTCACATATCGCAGTTTGTCTGTTCTGTCTGCTGGCATTGACAGCTTGTCGGAATTCGGCGGAGCAACATAAGGAAATGCGCGACTTGCCACAGATCGTAGAGTCTGGTGTCTTGCGTGTCGTTACCATGTCAGGGCCGATGTCCTACTTCAACTACAAGGACAATGACATGGGGTACGAGTATGAGTTCGCCCGGCATTTGTGCGAGGAACTGTCTGTCGAAATGCAGTTGCTCGTGGTGGATAGTCCGGAGGAAATGGTCGCCAGTGTTGAGTCGGGCAAAGCGGATTTGATTGCCTATCGGTTACCCTATACGACAGAAAACAAGAGCCGTGTGTTATTTACCAAGCGAGAGTACATTACCAATCAGGTGATTGTACAATGCAAATCGGACACGATGGTACATGATATCCTCGACCTTAGCGGCAGGGAAGTGCATGTGATTAAAAATTCGATATACGAAGACCGTCTACGCAATATCAATGAAGAAATCGGCGGCGACATGATTATCGTTGAGGCCGATGATTCGCTTACGCTCGATGATTTGATCTCGCAGGTGGCGCACAAACAAATCGCAGTCACCATCGCCGACAAAGATTTGGCACGGCTTGACAAGACTTATTTTTCAAATATTGACTATTCGCTCGAAGTGAGTTTCCCGCAGCGCTCTGCCTGGGCAGTCAACAAGCATGCGGAATCTTTTGCCGCCTATATTGACGAATGGACGGCTAACACACAACGCAAATTGTATTTCTCGGCCATCTATCGCAAATACTTCGAAAAGAGCAAGTATTTCGAGTCACAAGGCATGATTCGTATCAACGGGCGTTTGCATATCTCATCGTTCGACGATTTGTTTAAGAAATACGCCAAAATTCCCGGGTGGGATTGGCGGTTGTTGGCAGCTGTCGCATACAAAGAGTCCAAGTTCGACCCCAATGTAATTTCGTGGGCAGGCGCATGCGGTTTGATGCAGTTAATGCCGAGTACCGCAACGTCGTTAGGCATGACCGAAGACGATTTCCATAACCCGGATCTCAATGTCAAGGCGGGGGCTTTGTATATTCGTAAACTCGAGCGCCTGTTTGCCGATGTCGAAAATACCGAAGAGCGTCTCAAGTTTACTTTGGGAGCGTACAATTCGGGACCGGGACATATCTTTGATGCCCGTGCATTGGCGACCAAATATGGCAAAAACGCCTCGTTGTGGAGCGATGTGGAGGAATACGTGTTGCTTAAGGCCGATCCCGAATATTATACCGATGAGGTGTGCAAATACGGATACTGCCGTGGTGAAGAAACGGTCGATTACGTGCGTATTATTTGGGAGAAATACGAAGAGTATAAGACTTGGGCAAGATAACAGCGATTATTTTGTCGGTTGCCATTAGGAACAAAAAAAGGAGCAATTTTCATTGCTCCTTTTCTTATGGATAAACATCGCTTATGCTAATGGCTTTTCTTCAACTGTTACATCGGTGATGTTTCGTTTGGCTTCCATGATTTTTTCGTATTCGTCACGCGAAGCAACGATGATACGTTCAAATTCGGATTGACCGGTACCTGCAGGTATCAAGTGACCGCAGATAACATTTTCCTTCATGCCTTCGAGGAAGTCCACTTTACCATTGATAGCGGCTTCGTTCAAGACTTTTGTCGTCTCTTGGAAGGATGCGGCCGAAATGAAGCTGTTGGTTTGCAGAGCGGCGCGAGTGATACCTTGCAGAATCTGACTTGACGTTGCAGGGTTGGTGTCGCGGGTCTCAACCAAGCGTTGGTCACGGCGTTTGAGCTTACTGTTTTCGTCACGCAGTTTGCGGGCGGTAACGATTTGACCAACCGAGAATTCGGTCGAGTCGCCTACATCAGTAACCACTTTCTTTCCCCACAAAGCGTCGTTGGCAGCCATGAATTCTTGCTTGTCAACCACTTGTTTCTCCAAGAATAACGTATCGCCCGGATCGTCGATTTCGACTTTGCGCATCATCTGGCGAACGATTACCTCAAAGTGCTTGTCGTTGATTTTTACACCTTGCAGACGGTATACGTCTTGTACTTCGTTTACAATGTATTCTTGAACAGCGGTCGGTCCTTTGATTGCCAGAATGTCTGAAGGAGTGATGGCTCCGTCCGACAAAGCGCCGCCGGCGCGAACGAAGTCGTTCTCCTGTACCAAAATCTGACGCGACAGCGGTACGAAGTAATTGCGTTTTTCGCCAGTCTTCGAGGTGATGATAATCTCTTTTTGACCACGTTTGATCTTTTCGCCGAAGCTAACCTCACCATCGATTTCTGAAACGATAGCGGGGTTCGACGGATTACGAGCCTCAAACAACTCGGTAACACGGGGCAGACCGCCCGTGATGTCACCGGCTTTGCTGACGGCACGCGGAGTCTTGAACAAGATTTGGCCGATTGAAATCTTAGCACCGTCCTCAACAGAAACGTGAGCACCTACAGGGAGAGAATAAGTCTTGACTTCTTTATTCTTTTCGTCTTTGATGACTGCTGCAGGCAGTTTGTTTTTGTCTTTAGACTCGATGATAATCATTTCCTTCATGCCGGTCTGTTCGTCGATTTCGGTCTTGTAGGTCGTGTTCTCGATCATATTCTCGAACTTGATCTTACCGGTAACTTCCGAAATGATTACGGCGTTGAACGGATCCCATTCGCAAATCACATCGCCCTTTTTCACTTGGTCTCCAGATTTGAAGAACAAGGTTGAAGCGTAGTTGATGACTTGTTGTGTCAACACCACTTTGGTGGTCGGGTCGGTGATACGAAGCTCTGACTGACGGCTGACAACCAAAGTGGAACCGTCTTCGGCGGTTACTGTTCTCAATTCGTCGATAGTCAGGATACCATCGTATTTCGAAACAATCTTGTTTTCTGTTGCAACGTTGGCGGCAACACCACCGACGTGGAAGGTACGCAGTGTCAGCTGAGTACCCGGCTCGCCGATAGACTGTGCAGCGATAACGCCGACGGCCTCGCCTTTTTGAACCATACGTCCAGTAGCCAAGTTACGGCCGTAACATTTGGCGCAGACACCTTTCTTCGATTCGCAAGTCAATACCGAACGGATTTCAACACGTTCGATGGGCGAGTCTTGAATCTTCTTGGCAGTTGCCTCTGTAATTTCTTCGCCAGCGCTTACAATCAATTCTCCGGTCAGCGGGTGAATCACATCGTGTACCGAAACACGGCCCAAGATGCGTTCGTATAGCGAAGAGATTACATCTTCGTTGTTTTTCAATTCGGTTGCAACCAATCCGCGCAACGTACCGCAGTCTTCTTCTTGGATAATAACGTCGTGCGACACGTCAACCAGACGACGGGTCAAATAACCGGCATCAGCAGTTTTCAAAGCGGTGTCGGCCAAACCTTTACGGGCACCGTGCGTTGAAATGAAGTATTCCAACACCGACAGACCTTCCTTAAAGTTAGCCAAAATCGGGTTTTCGATGATTTGTCCGCCTTCGGCGCCGGCTTTCTGCGGCTTGGCCATCAAACCACGCATACCGCCCAACTGACGGATTTGCTCTTTAGAACCACGGGCACCCGAATCCAACATCATATATACAGAGTTGAAACCTTGGTCGTCAGCGGCCAGTTGCTTCATCAAGATGTTAGACAAATTCGAGTTGACGTGTGTCCAAGTGTCGATGATTTGGTTGTAACGTTCGTTGTTGGTGATGAAGCCCATGTTGTAATCGTTCAAAATGGCTTCTACCTTGTCGTAACCTTCTTTTACAAGTTG
Organism: Paludibacteraceae bacterium; assembly: GCA_017614195.1. GTDB lineage: Bacteria > Bacteroidota > Bacteroidia > Bacteroidales > Paludibacteraceae > Enterocola. Next base: position 1,484 of record JAGACJ010000162.1, on the reverse strand, counting down.
CTCTTTCTCGGCCGGGATAATCACGTTCTCAAGGTTAAATGACAGACAACCTTTGAATGCCATGTAGTAACCCAAGTTCTTGATGTCGTCCAAGAAGTCGGCTGTACGGGCAACACCGCAGGCAGCGATTACGCGGCTAATGATGTCGCGGAGTGATTTCTTAGAGAAGATTTCGTTAATGAAACCTACTTCGTCGGGCACGCACTCGTTAACCAATACACGACCCACCGTGGTGTCAATCAGTTTGGTGACAATCTTGCCGTTTTCCAAATCCTTGGTGCGAACGGTAATCTTGGTGTGCAAGGTTACACGACGCTCGTTGTAAGCGATAATCACTTCTTTCGGCGAGTAGAATTTCAATCCTTCGCCCAATGCACCCGGACGCTCTTTGGTCATGTAGTACAGACCAAGCACCATGTCCTGCGAGGGCACGGTGATAGGCGCACCGTTGGCGGGGTTCAAAATGTTGTGCGAGGCAAGCATCAGGATTTGAGCTTCCAAAATAGCCTCGTTGCCAAGGGGCAAGTGAACGGCCATCTGGTCACCGTCGAAGTCGGCGTTGAATGCCGTACATGCGAGCGGGTGCAACTGAATGGCTTTACCCTCAATCATTTTGGGCTGGAATGCCTGGATACCTAGACGGTGCAACGTCGGGGCACGGTTCAACAATACCGGGTGGCCTTTCATTACGTGTTCGAGAATATCCCAAACTACCGGATCTTTGCGGTCAACAATCTTTTTGGCCGATTTAACGGTCTTGACGATGCCTCTTTCGATGAGTTTGCGGATAACGAACGGTTTATACAATTCGGCAGCCATGTCTTTCGGCAGACCGCACTCGTGCATTCTCAATTCGGGACCTACAACGATAACCGAACGGGCAGAGTAGTCAACACGTTTACCCAACAAGTTCTGACGGAAACGGCCTTGCTTGCCTTTCAAACTGTCGGACAACGATTTCAAAGGACGGTTTGCGTCGGCTTTGACGGCTGTCGATTTGCGGGTGTTGTCGAACAACGAGTCAACTGCTTCCTGCAACATACGCTTTTCGTTGCGCAAGATCACTTCAGGTGCTTTGATCTCGGTCAGTTTCTTCAAACGATTGTTACGGATAATTACGCGACGATACAAATCGTTGAGGTCCGATGTGGCGAAACGGCCGCCATCGAGGGGTACCAACGGACGCAAGTCAGGCGGAATTACCGGAACGACTTTCAAAATCATCCATTCGGGTTTGTTTCGGTCTTTCGAAGCGCGGAACGATTCGATGACTTGCAGACGTTTCAATGCCTCGGTCTTACGTTGTTGCGAAGAGTCGGTGCTGGCTTTGGTACGCAATTCGTACGAAAGTTTGTCCAAATCCAAACGGCAAAGCATGTCGTAAATGGCTTCGGCACCCATTTTGGCAATGAATTTGTTAGAGTCGGTGTCCTCAAGCGTACGGTTGTCAGAGGGCAGGTTGTCAATGATTTCGAGGTATTCCT
>JAGACJ010000161.1 GCA_017614195.1 Paludibacteraceae bacterium | reverse complement strand
GATTTCTTCGAGACGGAAGAATTGGGCGTCGCAGTGGCGTTTTTGGGTTTGGACAATGGCGGTGGCGTTGCCCAGACCGCTCTGGTAGATTTCCCAATACAAGCCACTGTTGCGGCCTCTGATCTGGTAGAGCCCGTTCAATCCGCTTTTGCCTTTGGCGGCGATGCGGATCGACGAGGTCTTGTCGTTGAAGGCAAGATCTCCGGCCAGGCAGGCGGTGTAGCCGGTGCATACCAGCGAATCGCCCTGGCAGTTGTTGTTGTTAAAGAGGGTGACCTCGATGCCTTCGGGCGCTTCGAGCGACGACAGGTTGTCGTTGCCGATGCCGTAGAGTTGCAATTCGGTGGTGGTGTAGGTGCCCAAGGGCAGGCTGACGGCAGTTCCGCCACGGTTGCAGTCGGCATAGAAGGTTACCAAGCCACAGCCGTCAATGGTGTTGTCAACTATTTTAAACGAGGTGATTTTGTCGTTCCAAGTTCCGCCGACAAAATTGATGTTGCCGGTATAGGCAACGCTGTTGCCTTCAAAGTTGTCTTGGTCGTAGGCGATGACTGCATAGCCGTCGTTTACTTTCAACGACGAAATCCAATGGTCGGGCAGGCAGTAGCGAGCCATTTGGGCCATGGTGTAGTTGCCTTTGGACAGGCCGATAGCCTTGCCACCGTACTCACTGTCTTCGTAGAAGGTGGCTACCGGGTTGTTGGCGGTAATACAGCTGATGACGCCCGAGCCGCCGTTGTTGTTGCAGCCTACGGTGGCGTAATTGTTATTGACATTGGTGATGTTGGTGAGTTGTGACACTATGCTGTTGTCCCACGCTTGTACACTGTATTGGTTACTGCCGCCGTTGGGCCACATGCGGTTGGCATTCATGCTCACATCGCCACTATTGACGTTGGGGCCGTTGCCTTCGACCAAATCGAAGCAAGGGTGTCCCTCAATGTTGTTGACCGAGTTATTGTTCCACAAACTGCCGTAGGTGCGGGTAGACCAGTTGTCGCCCGATTGGAATTGGGTGGTCTTGGCCGAGTGGTCCACGTGCCAGATCAGCATGCCAGTAGCAGGGAAGGAAGCGTCGAAGCCTTCTTTCTTACGGAATTCCAACACAAAGTATTCGAAGTCGTTGTTGGTCGGAATGCGCAGTGCCGGGGTGTCTTTGCTGTCTTGGATGTTGTAAACGGTGTTGGTGCCGGCCTGAATGGTCGGAATCGTACACCAGCCCAGTTGCTCGCGGTCGTGGGCCGTAAAGCGGGGAGGACTTTTGCTGTCGTTGTTGTAGCAGCCGCCGGCCATGGTGCTCCAGCCGCCGGGCGAATGGCCACCTCCGTTGTTTTGACCATCGGTGTCGTAGTGGTCAGGCAAGCCGATTACATGGCCGAACTCGTGGGTAAACGTACCGATATTGACGTGATTGGTACCGCTGTTGCCTTTCAATTCAGACGAGCAGCCGTAGCCGCCGATGTTTTTGCCGTCGAGCGTCAGTCCGCCGACACCCGATGCGTGCGACCAAATGCAGTCGTCGCCACCGCCTTGGGCGCGGTCGTAACCGGCAAAGATGCAATAGACGTTATCGACGGTACCATCGTTGTCGTGGTCGTAGTCGGCAAAGTTGGCGCCCAAGCCATCTACCAAACGGCAGGCGCGCTTAATCATTTCGCCTGTATTGTCTTTGGCTTGTGCCGAGGTCATATCCACGGTTACCGGCCCCCATACGTCGAATGTCGGCTGGAATTGGTTCCACGACGACTGCATGTAAAAGTCGCGGGTCGAACCGATGTTGTTGAGGTTGGCCTGGTTGTGCAGGTTGTAGAATTCTTGTTGGCTGGTAACGAATGGTTTGTCGGTAAACCCAACCAGAATAATGATAAAGTGCAGCTGGCCGTTGTGCTTGGCGGCGCGCAACCCGTCGTGTTCTACAATATGGGTGGGAGCGGGGTGCAATCCTTCCATGGCGGCCTGCTGTTTGGCGCGATTGGCCTTGCTAATGGCTTTGGCTCTTGCCTGTTGGGCGGCAGTCAATCCTTTAGGAAAGGCGGTGCTACGCAATTGAGGTTCGTCGGCGCGTACACCAGACGGAACTAAATCGGCAGAATCTGGATTGGCGTATTCGTAATAGCCCTGTCCGTTTTTTACAATGACGTATCCGTTTTCGGAAGTGGCGTAGTCAAAAAACTCATCACCATGCAAGTTACCTTTAATGGTGCTGCCGTCGGGTTGCCTAAATTCGATGTCGCCTGGGTAGGCGGGTGCCGCGTTTGCAGATACCGACCAGGCGATCGTAGCGGCTAATACAGTGAATTTGGTGATAAAACCGTGCTTTTTCATACATATTCGTTTTTTGTCAGCACAAATTTACCACTTATTATAGGACAGTGTTTTCTTCTGTAGTTCTAAAGTGGAAAAGTGGAAAAAGAAAGAAGGATTTAATCGTTTGATTTACAGTAGAATGCAGCGGTTGTCCCTATCCAGATAGTCAAACTTAAAAGTGGAAAAACCGAATTCACAAAAGTACTACAAAATACACGACAAAAATACGAAAAATTTGATACGACAAGTGTGTAATGGCGATTTTATCGTGTTTTTGGATTTTCTCAACACTTACTCTTTTATAATTTGCATTTCGCAGTGAGCGCAGTCGAATTTAAGTCTGAGATAGTAATTGCCGTAAATGAGGTGAAGCGGCTCTTCGATTTCGCGTCGCTGGTCTTTGGATAGTTTGCTGCACGCTCCCAGTTCGTATTTGATGCAGTGTTTGCAGAACATGACAGGCACGTCGTTGACAGGAGCCGACTCGAACGATCGCATGGTGTCGGTTACTCCGTGCCGTTGGTAAAAGGCTTTGGCGTATTCATTGTGGATATTGGAACGATACCCTTGAGGTGGGTTTACCAAAAGAATCTCGTTTTTTTTAGGCAGACATGCTGGTGCCGGTAGCCGTTTTGCGCGTTGCGCTGTAAGTTGTTTGGCTAATTGACGGCGAGCCTCACCCAATATGGAGGCGGGGAAGAAGTAGGGGGTGTCAATATTGACAGCAACAGCCTCGTAGATGGTATCTCCCAATTTTTTTAATTGTGATCTGATGTAGCCCGACTGGTCTTTTTGTGCGATTTCATCGTTTGTATTCAATATCATCGACACACTTTCGGCTTCGTCGCTTAAAGAGAGTGTCTTTTGTGTCAGATGCCAAGTAACCGGAATTTTTCGGATAGCGGTATCAGTCGCCATCAGACGGTTAAAAGCTGTGTCTTCGTTGCGGTACAAAAGCGTGCCAACGGCAATTTGTGGCATCTTGTCGGGGTAGAGGCGGCACCCATCGGCGCGGTTGGCACGGAAACCGGTCAGCTGCCCAGACTCGAGGTGGCAGAACCCGTCGCCGTTTGCCAACGCTTTGTCTGTATCCACTTCTATCCAATTGGAGCCGATGCGTTTGATCGGACCGATTATTTCGCCCATCGATTTGGAACTGATGGGGTTAAGAATTCCACGGTGGCGCCCGTGCAGAAAATAGTCGGTACCCATGCGGTTGAAACTCTTTTCGGGAGCTGGAACAAACGTATGGCGGCTTACTCCGTCGCTACTGCGCCGAAATCCCTGGTGGGTGGCAATGTAGCGGTCGAGCGCCTCGCTGTAGAGCGCCGTTATGTTCTTGACATAGCCCATGTCTTTGAGCCGCCCTTCGATCTTAAAAGAGTCGGCTCCAGCTTCGATCAACTCCTCGATAGAGTGATGGGTGTCAAAGTCTTTGAGTGACAACCAGTGCTTTTTGCCTAAGCTGTGGCCATGTGCATCCTGCAAGTCGAACGGCAGACGGCATATTTGCGGACAGACACCGCGGTTGGCGCTGCGTCCCATAAGGGCTTGGCCGGCATAGCATTGTCCGCTGTAGCTGACGCAAAGAGCACCATGTACAAAGGTTTCGAGCCGGACGCTCGTTGTTTCTCGAATCCGCTTGATTTCATCGACTGACAGCTCGCGTGCCAATACAACTTGTTCGCATCCGATATCTTCCAAAAACTTGACTTTTTCGGGGGTACGGTTATCGCATTGGGTGGAAGCGTGTAGGGCGATGGGGGGGAGATCCAGTTCAAATAGCCCCATGTCTTGCACAATCAGTGCGTCTGCACCAATCTTATAGAGTTGTGCGATGATTTGTTTCGCCTCGGTCAGTTCCTGATCGGTCAAAATAGTGTTAAGTGTAATATATACCTTAGCACGGTACTGGTGGGCGAATGTGACCAGTTCGGCCAATTCATTGATAGTGTTGCCGGCGGCAGCGCGTGCTCCGAATTTAGGTGCGCCGATATACACGGCATCTGCCCCGTGCACGATGGCTTCGCGGGCGATTTGAGTGTCTTTGGCAGGTGCAAGTAATTCTAAAGTACGCATTGTCGGTTCTGTTAGCATAGGCAAAGGTACAAAAAAAGCCGTATAGTTATATACGGCTTTTTCTTGTTTGTCGGACGAGATTACTCGGTCACGCGTTTGTAGGTTCCCTCGAAGTCAACCTTAACGTAGTACTCGTCGTATTCGTTAATCTGGTCCTCGCTCAACTCGTAGTCGTATTGATTGCGCAAATCATATTCGTCGCAATATTCATAGTACGAATAAGCGATAGAGAAGGTGTTGTCATCGATGAATTTGAAGTCAGCCATTTGCGAATAGCCGTATCCGTATCCCCTGATGACCGCACGTCTGTAACCGTTATACTTGATGTTCAAAATCAAGGATTGGGTTTCAGGCTTATACTCATACGTGAATTCTTGCATCATGGTAGAATGGATGTCTTGCATTGCGCCAGTCGTGTCCGTCATGAAGTACATGTAGCTTCCTACGGTTGCTTCTGCCGGGGCGTCCTCTTCAAAAATCTTTTCTCCATCAAGGCTGACCGTCCGATGCGCAGATTCGACCATCCATTTTCCGTTCAATTTCTGATAGGTTGCAGCTACTTCGTCTTCGCATGCGGTAAAGGCAACCATCATACCTGCGGCCAAAATGATATTGGCCAAAATCTTAGTGGTTTTCATAAGCTTCTTATTTTTAGATTATTTTTTTACAAGTTTGTAATATTCATATACTTCAGTAATCGAGGTAATGTCGTACGAATCGGTCTCGGCATTATACTCACCTGTATAATCAACGTCGTATCTTTTGCGGATAACGATGGTGTCGGCAGTTTTTTCGATTACTTCAAAGAACTCGGAGTACTCACTATCGTTATATTTGTAAGTGAGTTTCAGAAGCTTGGTGTTTTCGTCGTAGAAATACTTTCCGTATTCGCCGGCATAACTGCTGCCCCATACGATTTCTTCTTCGCTCAGGATAAACCAGTATTGAGCCGTCTGATGCTCGACATCCATTTCGTATCTTTGATCTTCATCTTCTTCACCGTCGATAAAGGTGGCATAGTAGTTTTCGGTCACCTGCCATTGGCTTCCTACGGCCAAAGCGGGTTCTTCTTCACATGCGGTGGTGCCGAACATCAAGGCTCCGCAACCAATCAAGGTGTAAAACCAATTTTTCATATTTGTTTTCATAGTGCGCTGTTTTTATTGTTTAGTATAGGTAAGAGTGGTTTTGTAGGTGTACAAGTCGTATACCGGATTCTCGGGATCCTCGGTCAATTCGTCATTGTACGAGTAATACTCATACGAAGGCATCGAGATAACGATTTCGGTATCGCTCAAAGAAATGATGTCAAGAATCATCGACATGTTTTCATCTTCCATCTTAAGGAACAGTTTCTGGCCCATTACCTGGTAGGTAAACGAGATGGCGCGTCCGTCGTACAAGATGTAGGCCTCTTTCTTGTCTTTGTAGAAGATGATGCGTGAGTAGGGGAAACGGGCAATGGCGTTGAGGCCAGTGAACGTGGTGTCGATACCTCCTTCGTAGGTTTCACCGTTTTTGTACTCTGTTTCCTGATAGCTCTCAAGCAACCATTCTCCGTCAAACTTCTTTTCGTTTTTGACGTCCTCACTTTCGCACGAAGTGAAGAGCATTGCCATCATGCCGATTGCCAAAAGCACTGATGCAAATAACTTTTTTGTTTTCATTTTGTTAATAATTGATTGGTTAATAAAAATTGATATTTCGTTTTGTTTATATCGAACTGCGTCCTTGTTTGTATTCTCCCAAAATCTTCAACTGCTTGGTCAGCGGCCTTGTGGCATCGATTGATTGGCGGTAGTGGGTGTAGTCGTCGTAAATCACGTCGATGTAGAACATATATTCCCACTCGCGCCCGATGATAGGCAGTGACTGTATTTTGGTCAAATTTATTTTGTAGAACGAAAAAATCGACAACACTTGCGACAGCGACACTTCGTTGTGGGGCAGACTGAACACGATGCTGGCTTTGTTTGATTCCTTGGGTGTGCAAAGCGATTCTGCTTGCCAAGGATCGCACAATACCAGAAAACGTGTCAGGTTGTGCTTATTGGTTTCGATTTCCTCTTCCAACACTTTCATTCCATATATGGCGGCAGCGTCTTTCGAGCAAATGGCGGCATGACCGTGCAGGTCGTTTTCCCTGATGTTTTTGGCCGCTCCCGCTGTGTCGTCTGTTTCAACGACCTTGAATTCGGGATGCCGTTGCAAAAAGTCGCGGCACTGCATCAAAGCGACCGGGTGGCTGTTGACCTCCTTGATGTCTTTCCAATCTTCGTCGGGCAGACACATGATCGAGTGGCTGATGCGTAACTTGTGCTCGCCTACGATTTGCGCACCACTGTCGCGTAGCAATTCGTAATTGTTCAACAAAGAGCCCGCAATGGTGTTTTCGATTGCCATAAGGGCAATGACATTGCTGTCGGCTTTAAGTTGTCGGAACACCTCTTCAAACGTGTCGCAGCATATCAGCTCGATTTCTTCCCCGTCAAAGTAACGATGGGCGGCAACGTCGTGGAATGATCCGATTTGACCTTGAATCGCTATTCGTTTCATATATGCTACAAAGATAAGTTAATTTTTTTAAAAATGTTCAAGATAGTGCTAAAAAATGTATGTAAGGCTCAAGAAACAATTGTCCATCGTACCGGATTATACAATTGTATGCTTGTTATTCAATGGTGTTGATGTCGTACGGTGTTTCTTGATATACAAAATAATTGAGCCAGTTGGTGTATAACAGGTTGGCATGGCTTTTCCAGCGGACAACCGGTTCTTTCGAAGGATCGTCGTCGCGGAAATAGTTGATGGGTATGGCGATGTCCAAGCCCTTGTCCAAGTCGCGCCGGTATTCGTCGGCCAGTGTGTTGGGGGCATATTCGGGGTGGCCTGTGATAAAAAATTCGCGTCCTTTTCGTGCCATTACCATGTAAATGCCGGAGTCGGCGGATTCGGAAATGATTTTGAGGTCCTTGACCTTGTCAATGTCTTCCTTTCGAATCTCAGAATAGCGACTGTGCGGTACGAAGAATTCGTCGTCGAACCCTCTGAAAATTGGGTTTTTCTTGTCGGAAACGGTGTGCTTGAACACGCCGAACCGTTTGGTGTCCAAATCGTGCTTGGGTACGTTGTAAAAGTGATACAGACCGGCCAAAGCCGCCCAACAGATATACAGGGTGGAGGTTACATGGTGCTGCGCCCAGTCAAAAATATCGGTCAGTTCGTCCCAATAGTTGACTTCTTCAAAGTTCATCCGTTCGACCGGTGCGCCAGTCACGATCATACCGTCGTATTTTTGGCCGCGGATGTAGTCGAAGTCCTTGTAGAACATTTTGAGGTGTCCGATGGGCGTATTCTTGGAAGTGTGCGATTTTAACTTGATAAAATCGACCTCAATTTGCAATGGCGAGTTTGACAGCAGACGGATTAAGTCCGTCTCGGTTGTAATCTTGATGGGCATTAGGTTGAGTACGGCGATTTTAAGCGGCCGCACGTCCTGCGTCGACGCCCGTTTGCTGTCCATCACGAAGATGTTCTCTTTTTTTAGTGTCTTGATGGCAGGTAGCTCTGCCGGTATGGTTAATGGCATATAACAGACCTTTCAAATTGAATTGTCGCAAATTTACTGAATTCTGCCGAATGTGGCAAATAAAAACTAAAGTTAATGTTTTGTCGCATCAAGCGGCAGGGGATAAAAAACAAAAGGCACTCACGCCAGAGTACCTATTTGCTAACCTTAAATCAAATACTATGAAAAAATCACAATGCAAATCTACGACTTGCTGGATATGCTGCAAACATTGGAATCGAAAAATTGTGCAAAAAGACGGTTTTTGCCGATGAAAAGGGCTGATTGTTACAAATTTGTTACAATTAGTCTTTGAAAATGTGCCGTTGCCGGTACAGCAGACATGCGGCCAACAGGCCTCCGGCAATGTCAGATATAGGAAACGACATCCAGATTCCGGTTAGGCCGGATGCCCAGCCGGTCGATTCGAGCAGTATGGGCAAAAGGAAGCATACGGGGGCCAGGAAAAGGATCTGGCGCGACAAACTGGTGACAATCGAGATCCAAGGCTTGTCAATCGACATGAAGAATTGCGAGTTGCTGATGGTGAACGCGATAATAGGAAACATCACCATGTAGTATCGCAATGCCGAACGGGTCATGCTGATCAGTCCGGCGTCTGTGGTAAAGGCTTTTGACAAGGTGGCGGGGAACAGACAACTGGTCAAAGATCCGACAGCCCCGATAATGACGGTGGTCTTTACGGTCAGTTTGAACACGGTTATCAACCGGTCGGTGTGTCCTGCTCCGTAGTTGTATCCGGCAATCGGCTGCATGCCTTGGCATACACCAAAGATGAAAAGGAACAGAAAACTGCCGAACGTGTTCGCAATTCCGTAAGACCCGACAGCCATATCGCCGCCATATCGAATCAGTTGCAAATTGATTAGTGCAACGACCCCGGCAGCCACCAGATTCATCAGAAACGGACTCAGGCCAATGGCGAGAATGTTGCGACAGATATATCCTTTAATTTCCCAAGCGTGGCTTTTGAAACGGATAAATGCGCTGGGGTTGATAAAATGCGCAGTCGATACAAAGGCAGTGCAGGTCATCGAAATAGTTGTCGCCCAGGCGGCTCCCCTAATACCCAAGTCGAAAACGTAAATGAACAATGGGTCGAGAAGGGTGTTGAGCAGAGCTCCGCCTACCATGATGTACATGGCTTTGTTGGGATAGCCCGAGGCGCGTATCAGTCCGGTAAGATTGAAGGTCATCGTCGTCAGAAACATGCCCGGCAAGACAATGAGCATATATTCGCGTGCGTATTGCAGGGTATTTTCCGTTGCACCGAAAAGAAGCAGCAGGTTGTCCAGAAACAGGTAGCCGAATGTCATAACGGTAAGACCAAGTACAATTCCGAGTATGGTGCTGTTGCCTAAAATCTTTTCGGCCCAGTGTGTGTCTTTCTGGCCAAGTACAATCGACATACGTGCTGATGATCCGGCACCGATAAGCGATCCGAAGGCGTGGATGACATTCATCATCGGAAAGGTGACCGCCAGACCTGCAATCGCCAAAGGACCTACGCCTTGTCCGATGAAAATGCGGTCGGCGATATTGTATACAGACGCGATGACCTGTGTGATGACCGCTGGCATGGCGTATGTAAACAACAATTGTCCGATAGGCTTGGTTTCGAGATCTTTGGTTCTGTCCATGGAGCAGGGGAGTCAGTGAATAAAAAAACGACCGATGAAACCGGCCGTTTTTTTATTATTTTGAATTTTGTGAACCGCCTGGGGTTCGAACCCAGGACCCCATCCTTAAAAGGGATGTGCTCTACCTGCTGAGCTAGCGATTCAGTGCTTTATCTCTCAAAAGCGGTGCAAAGGTAAGGAAAGTTTTTTGACTCGCCAAATTTATTTTGATTTTTTTTCGCCTTCTGACTTTTTTTTCTGTTGGATTCGGATTAAAAGCATCTTCTTGTACGCATCGCGCGCCTCAAGGATCTTCGAAGTCTTGGTCGCTCCGACCAACTCAATGAACTTGGCGTTGTATTTGGCATCGATGCTGTTGCTTTCGGCTTCGGCTGCATAAATCTTTTTGAGAGCTTCTTCGGTTTCGGCTTCGGTAAGATTGCCCGACTCGATCAAACGGCGGTTTTGGCGGATTGCATGGCGCGAATCCTGACGCTCGACCTTATATTGGAGATAGACGGGAGCAAATTTTTTAAACTCTTCGGGAGTCAGAATTTGCAGGCTGTCGATGTATTTGAGCTCTGCCATGGCACGTTCTTTGCGTCGTTGGGCACGGGCTTCGTCGTCGTTTTTGTTGTCTTGGGCGAAAATCTGAAGGGTAAGCATTAGCCCGGCAAATACGAGCATAGCTGTTTTTAAATATTGTTTCATAGTGGTGTTGTTTTATTGGTTGTAGCAATACAATTCGTCGTAATATTCATACACATCGTCTTCGTCCCAGTCTTCGGCGAGCATGATGAATTCGTCATTTTCAAGCATTTCTTTTGTTTGGGCGAGTTGCGCCTCGTGTGCGGCCTGCTCCATGCGTGGCTGAACGATGAAGTAGGTGCAGCCGTATATTACGGCAATCATGGCGGCGACATACATCACGGGTTTGACGTAGTTCCACCAAAGGACCGGTTTGGATGGCTCTTTATAAGGAATTTGCTCAACTTGGTCCAACTTGGCCTCCATTTTGGCGGTAAAATCCTCGAAATAACCCTCTGGAACTTTGAATGGAGTGCGTTTGCTCCAAGTTTGGGTAATCATTTCGTCTTGTTGGTCTTGCGTTTTCATAATGCGTGTTTTTTTTGTCTGTATGACGGAAAACGAACAATCAGGTTTAATGCACTTCTTTTAAAAAATCTTCAATTTTTTTAACAGCGTGGTGGTACGAGGCCTTGAGCGCACCTTCCGATGTGTCGAGCACTTTCGCCATATCGGCGTAAGGCATCTCGTCGTAATAGCGCAGGTTGAATACTGTGCGTTGCTTTGTGGGGAGTGACTGAATGGCTTTTTGCAATTTCTCTTCTGCGGCATCGCCGTCGAACCATGGGTCTTCGGCATAGTTGTTGACCAGGCTGTCGTCTTCGTATTCTGACAAACTGTTGGAGTAGCGTTGGTGCGCCGAATTCAGAAAATCGATGCACTCGTTGGTGGCAATGCGGTACAGCCAAGTGGTGAAAGCGGCGTCGCCCCGGTATGACTGCGAGTTTTGCCAGGCCTTGATAAAGGTGTTTTGCAGAATGTCATCGGCATCATCGTGGTTGGTAACCATGCGTCGGATATGCCAGTAAATTTGCTGTTGGTAGGCCTTCATCAAATCCGAAAAAGTTTTCCTTGCCGTTTCGGGGTTGGATAATAATTCGGAAATTTCTTGGTTAGTTAACTGAAGTTTCATTAAATTTGCCTGAATTTTGGTGCGAAGTTACTATTTTTTTTATCCAATTGCAATACAAATATGGATGTTTACGCAAAAAACACGGTTGAGTTTGTGACAGTTGCGGTAGAATACTGTCTTTATCTCGAAAAAATCAGAGAAAAAAACAGGGAAGACCTCATTGATGTAATGCGGAAGATTTTGCCGTTGTTGTACCTCAAGGCTTCGATGGTTGACAAACCCGAATCCGATGAATATGGCGATGTGCCCACATACGTCACTGAAATCCAATATAAACAGATGCGTGCCGCTTTGGCGGAAATTATGGGAGATTTTGACGATTATGAATCGGAAGGCACTCCTTGCAGTTTGTCGGAAGACTTGTCGGATCTCTGGCAAGACCTCAATGATATGGCCATGAACTACAAGAGTGGCGACCGCGAGATCAGCGAATGGGCCTTAGGCCGTTGTCTGCAGCATTTTGAAACTTATTGGGGACCTAAGCTGATACAGGCGATGGGCCGTATCCATGTATTGCGCTTTGCCGATAAAGCCGAAGATAATGACTGAATATCAAGAAAGTATAACCAAAGAGGAAATCGAATCGCTCCCGGTGCTGTCATATCCCGACCGGAAACCGCAAGTTGTTGAGTCGACGGCCGATATGGAGGCGGCGTTTCGCGACTTGATACAGGCTCCGCTGATTGGCTTTGACACCGAGACCAAACCGTCGTTTGTCAAAGGTGTGACCAATAAGGTGGCACTGGTGCAACTCTCCACGATTGATAAATGCTATTTGGTAAGGGTCAACAAAATCGGTTTTCCAAGGGCTCTGGTGGCGTTGCTCAGCGATCCGAAAGTGCTGAAAGTGGGGCTGTCGTTGCGCGACGACTATCGTGCCATGTCGCGCCGGATGTCGTTCAAACCTGCCGGTTTCATCGATTTGCAGAACGAGGTCGGAAAGATCGGAATCAAGGAGCTCAGCTTGCAAAAAATCTATGCCATCATGTTTGGCAAAAAAATATCCAAATCACAGCGTCTGACGAATTGGGAAGCCGCATCGCTCACACCGCAGCAGCAATGTTATGCGGCGATAGACGCATGGGCGTGCATGGATATCTACGAACAACTCAAACAAGATTTGAAATGAGTTACAAGACAATTACATTGAAGAAAGGTCGTGAGTCGTCGCTCGAACGATTCATCCGTGGGTCTTTTCGGGTGCTGTACAACGCTCCGACAAAGGAATCGAAGAAGGTGATATTGTACGCGTATTGGCTTCTGACGGCCGTGTGTTGGGTGTCGGACATTGCCAAATCGGCAGTATCGCTGTGCGCATGTTGTCGTTCGAAGATTGCCAGATTGGAACCGATTTCTGGATGGAACGCCTCCGTGCCGCTTATCAGGCGCGTCTTAATATAGGGCTTGATTACACTCCAACACACAATTGTTTTCGGTTGGTGCATGGCGAGGGCGATTTTTTGCCCGGTCTGGTGGTCGATATGTATGGCCCGACGGCTGTGATGCAGGCCCATTCGGTGGGGATGCACAATCATCGTAAAGAGTTGGCGGAGGCATTGTGCACGGTAACCGACGGCAAAATCAAGAACGTATTTTACAAGTCTGAGACAACGTTGCCGTATATGGCGGATATTGATGCCGAAAATGGTTATCTGATTGGTGGTGATGATGGTGCGCTCGCTTTTGAAAACGGGTTGCAGTTTGCCATTGATTGGGAACGTGGTCAAAAAACAGGATTCTTTATCGACCAGCGCGAAAATAGAGCCTTGCTCGAGCGTTATGCACGCGGTCACAAAGTCTTGAACATGTTTTGCTATACGGGCGGTTTTTCGTGCTATGCCATGCGTGGTGGAGCGCAATTGGTGCATTCGGTCGATTCGTCGGCCAAAGCCATAGAGCTGACAAATGCCAACATTGCACGCAATTTTGGCGATGACAACCGTCATGCGGCATTTACCGAAGACGCGTTCAAGTTCTTGGACAACATGGAGGCCGGTGCCTACGATTTGATTGTGCTGGATCCGCCTGCCTTTGCCAAACACCACGGTGCGCTGAAAAATGCTTTGCAAGGATATAAACGATTGAATGCCAAAGCGTTTGAAAAGATTCAAAAGGGAGGTGTTCTGTTTACATTTTCGTGTTCGCAAGCGGTAAGCAAGGAGCAATTCCGCCTTGCCGTCTTTTCGGCGGCAGCCATGAGCCGTCGCAAGGTACGTATCTTGCACCAACTGACCCAACCGGCCGATCACCCGGTGAATATTTATCACCCCGAAGGCGAATATCTCAAAGGATTAGTGCTTTATGTCGAATAAACCGTTGCTTTTCGGGCATCCCAAAGGTTTGTATCTCTTGTTTCTGACCGAGATGTGGGAGCGATTCAGCTATTATGGCATGCGTGCCATTTTGGTGTTGTACCTGACGGCTTCGGTGGTCAGTGGTGGACTTGGTTTCAGTGATAAAAACGCCAGTTTGCTGTATGGATTGTTTACCGGTTTTGTCTATTTTACGCCACTAATCGGCGGTTGGCTGGCCGACCGCTTCATCGGGCAGCGTCGCAGTGTCGCGATTGGCGCGGTCATCATGCTTGCCGGCCAACTGTTTCTCGCATCGTCGGCGCAGGTGAGTTTCCTTTACACCGGTTTGGTGCTGCTTATTGTCGGAAACGGCTTTTTCAAGCCAAACATATCGGTGATGGTGGGCAATCTTTACCCCGAAGGCGATTCGCGCCGTGACGGTGCCTATACCATATTTTACATGGGAATCAACGTCGGGGCGTTTTGCGCCTCGCTTTTGGTGGGTTGGTTGAGCGTCAAATACGGTTTTAGATATGGATTCTTGGCATCGGCCATCGGTTTGGGGCTCGGCTTGATTTTGTATCAGTCGCTGTCGGCTTCGTTGCTCGGCCAGGTGGGTGTCAAACCAAAAAACAAGATTTTAACGGATGAAAATCAGCAACATGCTTTGCTAACTTACGAAGAAAAACGCCGTTCGACGGTGATTTTGATTCTGACGTTGTTTGCCGTTGTCTTTTTTGCCGGTTACGAGCAAGCTGGGTCGTCGATGACGCTTTATGCCGAAAAATATATCGACCGCATGGTGGGTGGTTTCGAAGTCCCTACGGCTTGGCTGCAAGCACTCAATCCATTGCTTATTGTCGTGCTGGCGCCATTGATGTCGATGCTTTGGATATTCTTGGGCCGTAAAGGCAAAGAACCGTCTATCCCTATAAAAATGGCTTTGGGCTTGATATTGTTAGGATTGGGTTTTGTTGTGCTGCTCGGTGCCGTTGGACAGCGTGGCGGCGATTTGACCGACACGGCGGTCAAAGCAAGCATCTGGTTTATGGTATGGGCTTATTTTTTGCATACAGTTGGCGAGTTGTGTTTGTCTCCGATCGGCTTGTCGATGGTTAACCGTTTGTCGCCGGTAAGTCTGGCCTCGCTGATGATGGGTGTGTGGCTGTGCAGCAGTTTTGCGGCGAACCTCTTGGCGGGGTATTTGGCCGCATACGCAAGCACGGTCGGCGCTTCGGTTATTTTTAAATTATTGGCGGTTTCATCTGTCATATTCGGTGTAATGCTTCTTTGTTTGAACAAATGGTTGCTCAAAAATTCATACGGACGGCTGTAATCACTTGTTTTTTGGTGTTTTGCTGTATATCGCAGGCGCAAGTGAAAACAGGAATCGAAGTGCTGCGTGAGCAAAACTTTGAGTTGTTGCGTGGCAAGCGCGTCGGGTTGGTTACCAATGCGACCGGTGTCGATAGCCACCTAAAGAGTACCATTGACATCCTTTTTGAGGCGGACAGTGTCGGGTTGGTCGCATTGTTCGCCCCCGAACATGGTGTTCGGGGCGATGTCGCCGCAGGCGACCATGTAACCAACGCGCGCGACGCCAAAACGCAGCTGCCAGTCTATTCTCTCTATGGCAAAACACGCAAACCTACGCCCGAAATGCTGCGTGGTATCGAGGTGTTGGTGTATGATATCCAAGACATTGGTTGCCGTTCCTATACCTTTATCAGTACGTTGGGCAAGGTAATGGAGGCCGCTTGCGAAGCCGAAATACAGGTGGTGGTGCTCGACCGTCCCAATCCGTTGGGGGGTATTAAAATAGAGGGGTCTGGAGTGGAGGATGGCTGTTTCTCATTTGTCAGCCAATACAATATTCCGTATATTTATGGGCTGACTGTCGGTGAATTGGCGGTTTTTGTCAACGAACAGATTGGTTGCGACTTGCAGGTGGTGCAGATGCAAGGCTGGAAACGCTCGATGCGTTTTGCCGACACGGGGCTGCCTTGGGTGCCGACTTCGCCGCACATTCCGCATGCCGAAACTGCCTTGTATTACCCGGCCACGGGCATTTTGGGCGAATTGGGCGCTTTGTCAATCGGGGTGGGCTATACCTTACCTTTCCAAACGGTGGCTGCGCCGTGGATCAATGCCAGTTCGCTGGCCGACAGCCTGAATGCGCTGAGGCTCGACGGCATCTTGTTCCGCCCCATTCACTACAAGCCGTATTACGGGTTGTATAAAGGCGAGGCGGTGCACGGTGTAGAGTTGCATATTACCGATTTTAACGCGCTAAAATTGACCGAAGTGCAATTCGCTATCGCCTGCAAACTGTTGCAGTTGTATCCCGAACAACCGTTTCTGCGCCAGCCGACGGCCACCCAGTGGCGCATGTTTGACCAAGTGTGCGGCAGCAAACAGTACCGCCAGCTCCTCGAACAAGGCCGGCTAAGCGAGCTGCTCGACGCCTGGCGTCAGATTCCCACCGATTTTATCGAAAAATCCAAGTCGGTGTGGATGTATGAGTGAAGTTGGTTAAAAACAACTTTGTTAATACAAATCCCTATAGTCTTTAAATAGAATCTTTCCAAAATCTTTAGAGGTTTTTATAAACTCCTTGGAGTCATTTTCCTCTGTAAAATATCTGAGATAAAATCGAGAACCGGTTCGATGTAATATCCAATTCTTATCCCTCTCGGAATATTTGAATGTGATTATCGTATAACTACCTGCAGTGTTTCCGTATCCTGAATATTCAAGGGAAAAGTAACCGTTTTTTATCACGACGCGGTCAAACGTAACCCCATCAGAATTATTTAAATAGATGGAATCGTTTTTTGCCGCAAGTTGATATTTTCCATCATTTTGACCTGTGAATATATAATAATGTTCTTGCCGTTC
>JAGACJ010000003.1 GCA_017614195.1 Paludibacteraceae bacterium | reverse complement strand
TTTCGCCACAAAATAGGCGGAACTTCCATACCGAAAAAAGATTTTTTATATCTTTGCTTTCCGTATGAGAAATTACCGCATATATCTTACCGCTACGATATGCACATTGCTTTTATGCCAATGTGCCAACCGAGGAAGCGGACCGCAAGGAGGCCCGAAAGACGAGACCCCTCCTATAGTGATAAAATCCAATCCAGCAAACGGATCGGTCAATTTCAGTGGCAACACCATCACCATTGATTTTAACGAGAACATTTCGGTTGACAACCCCACCCAAAATGTGGTCATGTCGCCCCCCACGAAAAACAAGCCTACAGTCAAAGCGTTGGGGCACAAGCTGATTGTCAGCTTTCAAGACACGTTGCAACCCGACGCCACTTATTCGCTCAATTTCGGCAACTCAATTGTCGATTACAATGAATCGAACCCCTTGCGCGGATACCGTTTTCTATTTGCTACTGGTCCGACCCTTGACAGCCTGCGCATTGAAGGCAGAGTGGTTGATGCAGAAACCTTAAGCCCGCTCGAAAAAATCACCGTCGGCATTTATGCCCATGAAACAGACTCTACATTTGCTACGAAAACATTTGACTATGTGGCAGTTACCGACAAAAACGGACAATTCTGCATCGATGGCGTACACGAAGGAACTTACAGCATATATGCCCTCAACGATTTGCAGGGGCTCTACCACTATAGCCAACCAGGACAATTAGTGGCATTCTGCGACAGCGCCATCACACCTACGGTGCAAACCGATATCAAATCCGACACAATATGGGCCGACACTACCCGGACCTCCATCGACAGTGTCATTACCCACCGACACACTGTCTTCGGTCCTGACAACATCGAACTGCGCGCCTTCAAAGAACTTACTTTAGCGCAAAAATTCTCCCGCTCCTCACGCGAGACTCGCGAGCGTTTCAATTTGTTGTTTACCGACCCTGTCAGCGAACTGCCCGACATCACTTTGCTTGACACAACCGTTACCACACCTTGGTATGCGATAGAAAAGACGGCGAAACGCGACTCGCTACTGTATTGGATTACAGACTCGGCATTGGTGGCATGCGACACGCTAAGACTCTCCATCCGCTATCCAAGTATTGACGACGAAGAAGTTCCCATAATGCGTTGTGACACCATTCGGCTGACCTTCCGCAAGAAGAAGTCGCAAGGTTCGTCATCGTCGCTCAAAAGCAAGTCGAGCCAGAAAAACCCGACCGAAAACAAGGCCGTTACTTATCTGACCTTTTCGCACACGCTTCAAAAAGCGGTCGATTATTTCGACAGCATCCGCTTCACGTTTGACGAGCCCATCGTCATTCCTGACACATCTGCAGTCCATTTGTCCATACAGGTAAACGACAGCACGTGGAATCCCATCGGTTACCAAATGCAAGTCGACAACCCCGACTGCCCGCTCAAATTGTTGGTTACACTAAACGACAAGCCCGACCCCACAGCCATCTACAAGGTTCAAATCGACAGTATGGGCATACACAGCATTTACGGAAAAGGCACAGACCGGTTCAGCAAGCCGTTCCAGTTCACCAAAGAAGAAGATTATGCCAACTTGTTCGTCAAGGTGGTTCCGCGCCCCGACAATGCTATATTGGAATTGCTTTCGGACAAGGGAGAGGTGCTCGAAACGCAACCTCTTACCGAAGACGAGGTGGCTTTTTATGACAAGATACCCGGCAACTATAAAGTTCGCATGTACCTCGACGCGAATGGTAATGGGAAATGGGACACTGGTTCTGTCAAAGACCGCCGCCAGGCCGAAACCATGTACAACTGCCCCAAGACTTTTAATCTGCGAGCAAACTGGGATGTGGAAGAAACATGGGAATACCAAACCACGTCTAAATCTTCAGAGACCGACAACCACGCCGATAAATTGAAGAAATTGAAATGAAACGACTGTTTATTTTGATTCTTGCCCCGCTATGGTATTGCGCATTGCACGCTTACACGCCACAATGCCCCATGAGTTGCACAAGTTTGCGCGATGGCGAAGTATTGGAATATTCGGCCTATTTTCAGTTAGGCGCGATGCGCATTGAACGGCTTTACCTGAAAACTGAGACTCACGACGACATCTGGCAGGGAGATTCGGTATGCACGATACTGGCCATTGGCGAAACCCAAAAAACGATGCTTCGGTTTTTCGGCCTGCAAGACAGTTTCTATGTACACTTGCGCAAAGCGGACCTGCTTCCTGACTACTACTATGAACACGACATAGAACGCAAATACGAAGGGCAGAAGGAATACCACTATGCCTATGTCGGGGACACATTGACGCTACAAGCATACGAATATCGCAACGGGGCTATACTTGACAGCGTTTTCGCTTTTACCAGGTCTTGTCCGTTAGATGCACTAAGTTTAGTTTTCCGGCTTCGTAACTTTCCGTTCGAAGAAGCAAAAGAAGGCGAATCCTATTCGTTCGATTTCTTCAACAAGGGTGTATGCGAAACACTAAGCATTACCTATCAAAAGCCCGTTACCATCCGATTACGCACAGGCGAAACCTACCAATGCCACAAATTAGTCTTTGATGTTTCGGAAGGTTCGCTATTCTCGCGCGAAAATCCCGTTACGATTTACCTTTCGACCGACCCGTCACACATCGTAGTACATGCCGAGGCAAAGCTCAAAGTGGGCTACGCCATGGTGGACCTGATCGGCGAATCGACGAAAAAGCAACCGTCAGACAAAATTTTCATAAAAAAATAGGGGCATTTGATTCAAACGCCCCTACTTGATAATTGCGATTATAATCCAAACGCCTTTTTGATGGCAGGAACCATATCTTCCTTTTCCCAAGTAAAGAGTTCGACATCCGCGTCGAAAACCACCTTGCCACGGTCATCGGTAAAGCGTTTGTGCACCACCTCGTTTTTGCGGCCGAAGTGACCGTAGGCCGCCGTTTCGGAATAAATCGGCGCGCGCAGTTTGAGTCGCTGCTCGATGGCGTACGGACGCATATCGAAGAGTTGGCTGACTTTATCGGCAATTTCGGCATCCGAGAATTTTACTTTCGAAGTGCCGTACGTATTGACAAAGATATTCATGGGTTTGGCCACTCCGATGGCATAGGCAACTTGCACCAACACCTCGTCGGCCACCCCGGCTGCAACCAAGTTGCGGGCGATATGGCGTGTAGCGTATGCGGCCGAACGATCGACCTTCGACGGGTCTTTGCCCGAAAATGCACCACCACCATGTGCTCCCTTGCCACCGTAGGTGTCCACGATAATCTTGCGGCCGGTCAACCCCGTATCACCGTGAGGTCCGCCAATCACAAACTTACCCGTCGGGTTGACGTAGAGGATATAGTCGTCTTGAATCAAAGCGGCATACTGTTTGTCGAGTTTCTTGACGCGCGGAATCAGAATATTGCGCACATCGTCGGTAATCTTTGCCAACATGGCCTCGTCATCCCCCTCGATAAACTCATCGTGCTGGGTCGAAATCACAATGGTATGGACACGTAGCGGACGTCCGTCTTCGCCATATTCCACTGTCACTTGCGATTTGGCGTCGGGGCGCAGATACGTCATCTGCTTGCCTTCGCGACGGATAGCTGCCAACTCGAGCAACAACGCATGCGCCAAGTCGAGTGCAAGGGGCATACGGTTGGCTGTTTCGTTGCAAGCGTAACCGAACATCATGCCTTGGTCACCGGCACCTTGATCGTATGGATCCTTACGGCTTACGCCCTGGTTGATGTCTTGCGACTGCTCATGAATGGCCGACAAAACACCGCATGACTCGGCATCGAACTTGTACTCGCTCTTGGTGTAACCGATTTTTGAAATCACCCCACGGGCCACGGCCGGAATGTCCACATAACTATTGGACGAGACCTCTCCGGCCAGCACCACCTGTCCGGTGGTCACCAATGTTTCGCAAGCGACGTGCGAAGCGGCGTCTTGCGCCAGAAAATTGTCAACCAAAGCGTCAGAAATCTGATCCGCTACCTTATCGGGGTGTCCTTCCGATACGGATTCTGAAGAAAAGAAATAATTCATTTTTTTAGCATTTTTTTGTGTGGTTGCAAGCAAATACAAATTTGTCCACAAACAACAAGTTAAACATTCGGTGAAGGGCCTTCGCCCAAATCTTGGGCAAAGGTACGAAAAAAATCGTCGGACGAAACGCCCTTAGCCATAAATTTTACCAATTACCCACAATTTTAGCGAGCAAGGCAACAATTTCATGGCGAGGCACAACAATTTGTAAGAAAGACCCGGAATCACACGCATGCGCATCTGCTTACGATCAAGGTTGCGAACGACCTCTTTCGCCACGGCAGAGGCAGGCATGCCGTTTTGCTCATCGTGCTCCATCACCCCAACAGCACGCGACATGACCTCTTGATAAGCAGAGTCTGCCAATTGCGATGCCCGAGTAAACTTACGGGCCGAAGTGAAGCCGGTTTTCGTATCGCCCGGCAGGCAAACCGAGCACTGGATACCAAACTGTTTTACTTCCATCGACAGCGCTTCGATATACAACAGCAACGCCGCTTTGCTGGCGCTATATAAAGATTGATAGGGAATCGGGGCGATTGCCGCCACCGACGAGGTTACCATGATACGACCGGAATGCTGGGCACGCAACACCGGCAAACAAGCTCGCAAGGTATTCGCCACTCCAAAAAAGTTGGTTTCAAACTGGAAACGGGTCTCCTCATCCGAAGTATCTTCGACTGCACCGGCGATACCATTTCC
>JAGACJ010000002.1 GCA_017614195.1 Paludibacteraceae bacterium | reverse complement strand
GCTATACAGCCACACATTACCCTCTTGCCCGACACGGTTGATCACCACATAATGGCGTCCTCTGAAGTTGTTGTACCAAACCGTGGTCGAGTCGTCAATTGGCCAGTAATATTCGTTTTCCTCGCGCTGAATCATACGGACCATCGCCATCAGGTTTTCGTAGGATTCTTCTTCGGTTTCACCTAAAAACAAGGCACACTGCTCTCGAACTCCCTCAGCATAGATAATCGAGGCGAAGCCCTCGCCCTGGTGCACCAGCGCACAGGTTCCCGGACGCCGCAAAGCATACGGCCCGCACGTCATGATGAGATTCTGCGCCTCGCATGCGAGCGCCAACATCATTACCAGCAAGAAACTGTACAGACGAGGTTTCATACCACTACCATTCAGCGTGTTCGGACGCAAACTTACTAAATTGCCCCTAAAATACAAAATTTTTTAACACTATAATCACGAGTAACGTAATAACATTTTCATTACCTTTGTACAATTTTATACGCAGAAAAATGAGAATCCCGACTTGGTTGAACATTGCAGTAGCTTTATTGTGGACTGCGACAGCAACGGCGCAAGAAATCAAATACAGCAATTTCGAAAGCTGGGTAACCCGCGATGTTAAAGAATCGCCAATTATCGGAGGCAAAACAAAAACCATCTGGTGTATCGGCCCCAAACGCCACTTCACCGCAGAGGAACTGGCCCCGTACAACTATGCCAAAAACACCCCGTGGACCACGTCGAATGTCTATGCCAAAGTTGCCGGCATCGTCAAAGCGAGCAATTCGGTAGAACCCGAAAAACGAGGCGACGGCACTTGTGTCCGCATGGACACCAAAATCGAATCGGTCAAAGTAATGGGATTCATCGATATTTCTGTACTGGTATCGGGCAGCATTTTTACCGGCCAGACCATCGAGCCCATCAAATCGGCCGACGATCCGTATTGCAATCTCGATTTCGGTATTCCTTTCACGAAAAAACCCAAAGCGCTCGTTCTCGACTACAAGTGCAAGATTTCGAAAAACGACTATGTGATGAAGGTTCCCGGCATCGGGTCGAAGCGCATCAATGGTATCCAGGATAAGGCCGAGTTTATCGTTTATCTGCAAAAACGGTGGGAAGATGGAAAAGGTAACATTCATGCCCTGCGCATCGGTACCGCCCGCGTACAACTCGACCATGACCAGCTCGAATGGCAAAACGGCTACCAAGTTCCCATCCATTACGGAGACATCTCTAAAACGAGTTATTATCAAAACTTTATGAAGTTAAACGGTCCGTACCGTGCACTCAACAGCAAAGGCAAGGTAACCCCCATTATCGAAGAAGGATGGGGCTCGCCCGACGACGTGCCAACCCACATCATCATTATGCTGACCGCCGGTAACCAAGGCGCTTTTATCGGCACCGAAGGCAATACACTATGGGTCGACAACGTACGGCTGCTTTATTAATTAACATGAATTAACCCACTGTTTATTTTGATACTATGAATTTGTCAACGCTATTGACACAAACTCAGTTCAACACATTGTTGCTGATTGTCGCCCTAACCGGGTTGGTCGTTTTTATCAGTTTGTATTTCGTTGAGGCAGGTTACGGCAAGATGACCAGCAGCAAATGGGGACCCGCCATCAACAACAAACTCGCGTGGGTGCTGATGGAATGCCCCGTCTTTTTTGTCATGTTGTATCTGTGGATTGCCTCAGACCGCACATGGGAGGTTACTCCGTTCGTGATTTTCTGTCTGTTCCAGCTGCATTATTTCCAACGGACATTCATTTTTCCTCTGTTGCTCAAAGGCAAAAACACCATGCCTATCGTCATCATGCTGATGGGGGTTGCATTCAACTTGATTAACGGATTTATCCAAGGTTATTGGGTTTTCTTCCTGTCGGACCAGTACACACCTGCATGGCTGACCACGCCGCAATTCATCATCGGTACACTGATTTTCCTGACAGGATATGCCATCAATCTGCACTCTGACCATGTAATCCGCAACTTGCGCCAACCGGGCGACACCAAGCACTACCTGCCTAAGAAAGGCATGTACAAATATGTCACTTCGGCCAACTACTTCGGCGAAATCGTCGAGTGGACGGGATTTGCCGTACTGACATGGTCGCTCGCGGGTTTGGTGTTTGTTTGGTGGACGTGTGCAAATCTCGTTCCGCGCGCCAATTCCATCTACAAGAAGTACCGCGTGGAGTTTGCCGACGAATTCGACGAAAAACGCCTCAAACGCGTCTTCCCGTTCATTTATTGATGGGGTAGTTCCGCATACAACAACGCAAGGGCGGATGAATGTCATCCGCCCTTGTCCGTTTATTGCAATTGCTTCAAATCAAAATATAATAGATGGGGTTTGTCTTTCATTTGAATTAAGATGGTTTAGTTGTTTGTCAAATGGGTTTCTCGCAATAAGTCAGCCAACGTTCATAAACCTTTCGGATTCTTTCCTTTTCTTCCGGACTGGCGTTCTTGTTCTTTTCCATTTCCGCAATGAAATCAAGCGCAGCTTGACCATGCAATGGCGGAGTAGGTGCAATTGGTGTTGCCATAATGATTAGTTTTTGAGATTAAGAATGTTTACGCGGCAAAGATATGAATTATATTCCTTTTTTCAAAGAAATTTGCTTCTACGGTAGTTCGGGCGCCTCGATGGGTCCGAACCAATCGTTCAACTTCTCTTGTGCCAGGGCCTTGATTTCCGGGGTCAGATTGGCCTTGACGGCCATATAGCTGCCGGTCAGGGCAGCCAAATCGTCGGTATAGCCCACCAGTGGCAACAGGTCGGGCACCAGGTCGACGGGCAGAATGAAATATCCCAATGCGCCGACGATCAAGGCTTTGTCGCGTGCCGACACGCTCGGCGACTGCAGGATGCAGTACAGCAGCAGGGCGCAATACACCACCTTGGAGCCGGCCTTGACGGCGGCCTTCCGCAATTTGTTCCAAAATCCCGTTTCGGAATAATTCTTCTGATACACGGTGACGTCGCTCGGTTTCCTGGTCTGCATGGTCATTGGAGTTGGGTTCAGTGCAAATATACGTTTTTTTTCGGGATGTTGTGCAACCACCACCAGGGCGGACACACAGGTCCGCCCCTACGGGTGGAATGGTCAACGCAGGATTTTGTACAGCCAACTGCCGGTGTTGGTCACCACCTGGATCAGATGGATTCCCGAATCGACGGACAAGGAGGCGTGGTTGCCGTCATAGCGGACATCACCGGGAAGGGACTGCCCCGACAGGTTCCAAACCTTGACCTCATGCAGCACTTCGCTTCCCTCCAGGTCAACCATGATTTGAGCGTCCCGGGCATATACCCGGATGTTGGGCGATGCCTGCAAGGACTTGACAGCCGTACTGCTCTTGTACAGGAGGAAATGGTCCATGAACAAGGAGTATTCCGAAGCAGGATAAGAATCGTCCACCATGGGGACAATCAACAACCTGTAGGTTGACTCCCTTTGTATGGGAACATCGTAACGACTCCACGTTCCCAAGGCTTGAACCGGAATGTCCGTATAATTTCCAGCGAACTCTGAATCCCAAAAACGGATATGGGTAATGGTCCGGGTAACTTCATTGTCCGGGATGAACAAATCGACATGCCAATAATTGTACTGCCCAAAAGTGTTGCCCAAGAAGTCCACTATCCACAACATTCCATATTGGGGGCGATTGCCCGTCAAACCAGCCAGGTTGTATTTCTCCACCGTATGTGTAGCATCGATGACATGGTTTGTCACGGTTCCATTCGCATACAGCATTCCCCCCGAGCCATATTGTTCTGCTACCCCATATTGCGTGGAATAGAGGGAATATACGTTGCTTGGCTCCCATGCGTAGGTCGGAGCAAACGGAACAAGGGTGGTAGCCGAGGCACGTCCTGTGCCCCATTGTATGCCCGACACGCCTTCGACCTCAAACAGGTAATCGACGCCGCTCGACAAACCGGTTACGATGTAGGGCGAGACGGCCGCGGTCGAGGCCGTAGTCCAGGTATTGCCTTTGTCGCTGCTGTACCGGACGGTATAGGCAAACGGTTCCTCGATGAAATTCACTGACGTCCATGTCAGCCGGGCGTTTTGAAGATTGGTGGTCGCGCTTACCCTGATGTTCGGCTCCAGTGTGTTGTACACATACAAATTGTCCAACAACACTTGATAGGGATGCGTCTGCGCATTGGAATAGGTGTTGTAGCCGCCCTCTCCGAAACGGAACCGTATCTTCCAAATGGAAGTCATATC
>JAGACJ010000160.1 GCA_017614195.1 Paludibacteraceae bacterium | reverse complement strand
TTCGGGAATACAGGTGTTCTTTCAATGCAGACGGATTAAGCAAATCTGTTTGGTTTTGGTCATCATCTACGTCAAAAGACAAATAGATGATTTGCCTTTCTGAAACACCGATTGAAAGCAGGTAGTCTGTGAAAATATGACTGAGCAACCATGACTTTCCGCAACGGCGTGGTCCGGTAATGACTTTTACCTCGCCATTGTGCATACGGTCAATGATTCGTTGTAAGTAGGTGTCTCTGATGATGTAGTTCATGTCAGTATATCTGTTTATTAGCAAAGATAGTGTTGTATTTTGAAATTTCCAACATTTCTACACGAAATTTACTGCAAATTTGCATAATAATTCGTGTAAAAACTTATCCTATCCGAAATTTACTGCAAATTTGCACTGTTTTTCGGCTACAACCGTTAGTCTTGTGGTAGTCGCAAATGTTCCATCCACCCCTCTCCACTGTGGAGAGGGGCCGGGGGTGAGGTCTCAATACGCGTACCGGCGGATGATGCTGTATGCGCCTTGGATGCCGAGCTCACCAGCCTTGCTCAAATAGTTGCGGCCGGCTTCTTTTTCGTTTTGGGTAAGCAGAATCAGCCCTAAATTGTAATAAGCCTCGGCCAATTCGGGCGACAGACTGATGGCCTGTTCAAACCTCTTGACCGCTTTGCCCGCCTGGTTCGATGACAACGCCAGATACCCGATATTGTAGACGGCGTAAACCAAAGACGGGTCCAATTCGTATGCCTTGGCAAAGTCACGCTCGGCCAAATCGGCTTCACCGACTGGCCAGTCTTCTTCAGACAATCGGTAGCGCAACTCTTGCACACGGTTGTTGCCACGCATAAAGTAAAACAGCCCACAATCGGGTTTAAGCGCGATGAGGGCGCACAAGTCATTGTAGGCACTCTCGTAGTCGTGTAGCGATTCGAGCAGAATCGCCCGATGCCATAAAGCAGCCCAGTTGTCGGGGTGTTTGGCGATTTCCACGCCCAGCTCTTCCGTCTGCTTGAAGATAGGGGCCAGTTCGTTGGCCGAAGGCGTGTGGGATTTGATACAGAAGCCGAAACTCGTTTGGGCTATGCGGTTGCAATCGGTCAGCCGTACATTGCTCAAACGACGCAAGGCGTATTCGGTAATCGAATCGGGGGTGGCAATGGTAAAGTTTTCGATGGCTTTGACCGGTACATCGTGGTATTGGACTTGTCCGCGCAATTCGCTTTTGTATTTGTCGGGGCGTTGCCGGTTCAGGTTTTCGACAATGCCGCGCGACTCGGCTGTCATGACCTCTTTCTTGCCAGTACCGGTGTTGGGCTGCCGTTTGCCGCTACGCACTTCCTCTTCAATTTGGCGGGCCGTGTATTCGTCGCGGTCGGCTCCCGCGAAGTCGCGCATTTGGCGCTTTGCATACGCCCTGCCGTACCAAGCCGGCGTAAAATCGGGGTAATGGCTGATGATGACGGAGTAGTCATCGACTGCCTCTTTTAGCTGGCCAGTGTGGATTTCGGTTTGAGCCCGTTGAAAATACGCCATGTCGTTGTTCGGGTCGAGCGCAAGGCACGTCGTGAAATCTTCGACGGCAAGATTCTCTTCGCCTACTTCGGCGCGAAGCAAACCTCGATTAAACCAGACGTTCGCGTTGCGGTTGTTCAGCGTCAGCGCCTCGTTGAAATCTTTCATTGCGCCACGCAAATCCTTCGCATTCATTTTGACAATGGCGCGGTTTCCGAAATAATCGGAGTTGAAGGCGTTGATGGCGATGGCCTTGTCGAGGTCGGCGAGGGCGGCGGTGTTGTCGCCTTGCTGGTAGCGGACAATGCCCCGGATTGCATAAGCCAGGTCGGCGTATTTGTTGTTTTCGATGGCCTTGTCGAGCGATGCGATGGCAGTAAGCGTGTCTTCGACCGCCAGTTTGATTTGCGCATGCATCAGCCACGAGTCGGAGTAGTGCGGATATCGGTTGAGGATGGTGTCGCACACTTGCGCCGCCTCGTCGTACAACTTGCATTCCATCAAGTTGTCGATTAGCAAGCTGCTGGTGCTGATGTTGGCGGGTTCGAATTTTAGCGCCGAACGCAAATCGGCTGTCGATTTTTCAATTTCGCCGATGATGCGGTACGAATACCCTCTGCAATAATAGACCTTTGGTAAGAACGGATTGATTTCCAGCGCTTTGTTGCAATCCTCAATCGCACTGTTCCAATCTTCGAGGTTCATTTTCGCGTAAGCGCGATAAAAATAGGGATCGGCAAGATACGGTTTGATCTTGATGACCTGATTGAAATATTGGATCGCCACCACATAATCCTCAAAATACAAGGCGTTGCGACCGATGTCAATCAGCCGGTTGGTGTTGATTTGCGCTGATGCGGCAAAAAAAACGCACCACAATGCTATCCAAGCGATTGTCCGTTTCAACAAACCGATTATTTATTGTTGGGCAACAGTGCGAAATCGACCACCTCTCTGATGTTGGTTACATAATGGAAAGTGACGCCTTTGAGGTACAGGGACTTGATTTCTTCGATGTCCTTCTTATTTTCGGCACACAGCATAATGTCGGTGACTCCGGCGCGTTTTGCCGCCAAAATCTTTTCCTTGATACCGCCTACGGGCAGAACCTTGCCATGCAGGGTGATTTCGCCGGTCATGGCCAGATGCTTGCGAACGCGGCGACCGGTAATCGCCGAAAGCATGCTGGTCGTAATCGTAATGCCTGCCGACGGGCCGTCCTTGGGAATCGCCCCCTCGGGTACGTGGATGTGCACATTGTGGGTGGCGAAAAACTCGCTGTCGATGTCGTACGTCTCGTGATTGGCCTTGATGTATTCCATGCCGAGCGTGGCGGATTCTTTCATGACATTGCCCAGGTTTCCGGTCATGGTCAGTGCGCCAGGCCCTTTGCAAGTGTTGATACTCGTTTCGATTTCGAGAATCTCGCCACCGACCGAGGTCCATGCCAATCCGGTGACGATGCCGATTTCTTCTTTTCTTGACTGCGCTTCGCGGGTAAACAGCACCGGGCCAATCCATTCTTTCAGACTGTCGGGGGTAATGGTGTGGTCGAATTCCTCATCCATGGCTATCTTACGCGCCAGTTTGCGGCAGAGCTTGGCCAATTGCTTGTCGAGGGCGCGCACGCCCGATTCGCGGGTGTAGCCTTCGATGATGGCTTCAATTGTCTTGCGGGGTAGCGATATGGTCTTCGGGTCAATGCCGTGATTATCCAACTCCTTGGGAAACAGATGCTTGGATGCAATTTCGATTTTTTCTTCCAAGATGTATCCGCTGATATTGATCATTTCCATACGGTCGAGCAGCGGTCGGGATATGGTTGAGGTAGAGTTGGCTGTGGCGATGAACAGCACTTTCGATAGGTCGAAGTCGATGTCGAGGTAATTGTCGTGGAAAGTACTATTCTGCTCAGGATCAAGCACTTCGAGCAAAGCCGATGCAGGGTCGCCCTTGAAATCATTGCCTACCTTGTCTATCTCGTCTAAGATAAAGACGGGGTTGGCCGAATTGGCTTTGAGCAAGTTTTGAATGATACGGCCCGGCATGGCGCCGATGTAGGTGCGACGGTGTCCGCGAATCTCAGCTTCGTCGTGCAAGCCGCCAAGCGAAATACGGGCGTATTTGCGTCCGAGCGCTTCGGCAACTGATTTTCCAAGCGAGGTTTTGCCGACACCCGGAGGCCCGTACAGACAAATGATCGGCGATTTGAGGTCGCCTTTGAGTTTGAGTACGGCAAGGTGCTCGAGAATGCGCTCTTTCACATCGTCGAGGCCGAAATGGTCACGGTTAAGAATGCGTTCGGCACGTTTCAGGTTAAAGTTGTCTTTGGTGTATTCGCCCCAAGGCAAATCGACCAGCGTATGCACATAGTTGAGCTGAACCGCATAGTCGGCGGCGTGTGCCGGCATGGATTCAAGCTTGTCAATTTCTTTGTACACCGCTACCTTTACCTCTTCCGTCCATTTCTTTTTCTCGGCTTTCTTCCGTATGTCGCTGATATCCTGTTCGTTGGATGTTCCGCCCAATTCTTTTTGAATGGTTTTCATCTGCTGCTGCAGGAAATACTCGCGCTGCTGCTTGTCTATCGATTCGATGGCTTTGTTCTGAATCGAAGACTTGATTTCGAGCAGCTGCATTTCTTTGGTCATCATGTTGAGCAGCATGTACGCACGTGCCTCGAGCGACTCGGCTTGCAGCAGCCGTTGCTTGTCTTCGAGGTTGAGCCCCATGTTGGCACAAACGAAATTGATGAAATATTTCGTGCTTTCGATGTTGCGGATAGCGAAGTTGATTTCTTGCGGCAGATCGCCCGACATCCGGACCATGCGCGAAGACATGTCCTTAATGGCTTCGATAAGAGCCTTGAAATCTTTGTTGCGCGGCGTTTTGTCGTTTTCCTCAATCAGCTGCACGCGCGCTTTCATATAGGGTTCTTCTTCGACTACCTCAATGATGTTAAAAGGCTTGCGTCCTTGCAGAATGACGGTTGTCGAGTTGTCTGGCATTTCGAGGATACGCACAATCTGCGCGACAGTACCAGTCGTGTACAGGTCTGCAGGGGTCGGGTCGTCAACCGATTTGTCGATTTGAGCCAAGGTGCCGATTATGCCGCCTTTTTTGTAGATCTCGCGAATCAGACGCAGCGATTTTTGCCGTCCGACAGCCACAGGCATGACAATGCCCGGAAAAAGCACCATGTTGCGCAGGGTGAGGATAGGAAGCACGTCGCCGTCGTTCAAGTTCAGTGTCGAGTTGTTGCCCTCATCAGCAATCATGGGGATGAAGTCGGTGGTTTCTTCGCCCTCGATTGTCATCCATTCTTTGGGTAAAAACTTCATAGGCCGGTTTTCGCTGGTATTACAAAGTTGATTCGAACTGGTTGAGGAAACGCAAATCGTTTTCGGAGAACATTCGCAAGTCTTTGACGCGGTATTTGAGGTTGGTGATACGTTCCACACCCATACCGAAGGCGTAGCCCGAGTAGACTTTTGAGTCTATTCCACAGGCTTCGAGCACATTGGGGTCAACCATGCCGCATCCGAGAATCTCGACCCAACCGGTGTGTTTGCAGAAGTTACACCCCTTGCCGCCACAGATGTTGCACGAAATGTCCATCTCGGCACTGGGCTCTGTGAACGGGAAGTATGACGGACGCAGACGGATACGGGTGTCTTCGCCGAAAATTTCCTTGGCAAAATACAGCAAAGCCTGTTTCAAGTCTGCAAACGATACGTTTTTGTCAATATACAGGCCTTCCACTTGGTGGAAGAAACAGTGCGCGCGATACGAAATAGCCTCGTTGCGATATACACGGCCCGGACACAAAACGCGAATGGGCGGTTTTTGCGTGGTCATTACGTGCGATTGCACACTCGAGGTATGTGTGCGCAGCAAAATATCGGGGGCCTTTTCGATAAAGAAAGTGTCCTGCATGTCGCGGGCAGGGTGTTCGGGCGGAAAGTTCAACGCACCGAAAACATGCCAGTCGTCTTCGATTTCGGGGCCTTCGGCAACGGTGAATCCGAGGCGTGAGAAAATTTCGATGATCTCGTTTTTGACCAACGTCAGCGGGTGACGCGTACCCAAATGAACCGCCGATGCCGAACGGGTCAGGTCCAAGCTTTCGCTTTCCTTGGCCACATCAAACTGCGATTTCAATTCGTTTAGCTTGTCTTGTGCGGCGTTTTTCAGGTCGTTGAGCATTTTTCCGAGTTCGCGTTTCTCTTCGGCAGACACTTGCTTGAAGTCGGCGAACAGTTCGGTGATGACGCCTTTTTTGCTCAAATATTGGATACGAAGGGCTTCTACATCTTCTTTTGAAGCCGGTGCCCAAGCCCGGATTTCGTCAAACAGTCGGTTGATTTTCTCTTTCATCTCTTTTCGAAAATAAGTCGGTGGAAAAAATGTTTTCCTCCTAAATTGCTGATTTTGATAAGCGAGGGCAAAAATACTATTTTTTTATGTTACTTTTAATTTTAATAAGCGGTTTTTTTGTTACTTTTGCACAAAACATTCGATAACGATATGGGTAAAATCATTTCAATTGCAAATCAAAAGGGAGGAGTCGGTAAAACTACGACTGCTGTCAATTTGGCCGCCTCGCTTGCCGTTCTCGAAAAAAAAGTGTTGCTCATTGACGCCGATCCGCAGGCCAATGCGTCGTCGGGTCTCGGTATCAATATCCGAAACATCAGCGCCAGTATTTACGAAGACCTGATCAACGGCATTCCTGTCGAGAAATCGATTTATCCGACTTCGATTGACAATTTGTCCATCATTCCATCGCACATTGACTTGGTGGGTGCCGAAATTGAAATGGTGAATATGGAGCAGCGCGAGTTGAAGCTCAAGAACCTGCTCGATCCTATCAAAGACCAGTACGATTACATTCTGATTGACTGTTCTCCATCGTTGGGCTTCATTACCGTCAATTCGCTGACTGCGTCTGATTCGGTGATTATCCCGGTTCAGTCCGAGTATTACGCTTTGGAAGGTATCAGCAAACTGCTCAATACGATTAAAATTATCAAGAATAACTTGAATCCCGGACTTGAAATCGAAGGCTTCCTGCTGACGATGTACAATTCACAGTTGCGTTTGGCTCGTCAGGTGTACGAAGAAGTGAAACAACATTTCAAAGACAAGGTTTTCGAAACTGTAATCCAACGTAATGTCAAGTTGAGTGAGGCTCCCAGTCACGGTGTGCCTGTGATTGCGTACGATGTGGATTCGATTGGCGCGCAAAACTATATGCAGTTGGCGCAAGAATTAATTAAACATAACAATTGACAACATGGCAAAACCAAAGACCCCCGCGTTGGGAATGGGTTTGGACTCGCTGTTGGGTGGTGCGTCCGAAGTGAATTCGGTCAACGAAATCGCACTCTCGCAGATTCAGGCAAATCCCTCGCAACCCCGTACCGACTTCGACCAAGAGGAACTCGACAACCTCGCCGAATCGATTCGTACCCTTGGGGTAATCCAGCCGATTACCTTGCGTGAAATCGGCAACTCCCAATATCAGATAGTGTCGGGCGAACGTCGCTATCGCGCTTCGCTGTTGGCTGGCAAGACAACGATTCCTGCGTATGTGCGCAAGGTTGACGATCAGGACGTGCTCGAAATGGCGCTGGTCGAAAATGTGCAACGCTCAGATTTGAATGCGATTGAAATCGCGGTTTCGTTTCGTCGTTTGATGGAGGAACGCGGTTATACGCAAGACGGAGTTGCAGACCGCGTAGGCAAAAAACGCGCTACGGTGGCCAATTACCTGCGATTGCTTAATTTGCCGGCTGAGATTCAGGCCGGTGTCAAAGATAAGAAAATTGACATGGGACATGCCCGTGCGTTGGCTGGTGTTGCCGACGAAGCGGTCATGTGCGACTTGTATGAGCAAGCGGTAGCCAACGGCTGGTCGGTGCGTCAGTTGGAAGAAATGGTGAAAGCACCTCGTGCCGCCCAACCCGCCAAGACGCCCGCGCCTAACCGTAACAATGACTACGAGGCTTTAGGAGAGAAATTGTCGCAGCACTTCGGCGGTTCGAAAGTGCAAATCAGCGTCAATAACAAAGGTAAAGGTAAAATCAGCCTCTTGTTCTCCTCTGAAGAGGAAATGGAGCAGATTTTGGCAGTGCTCGACGGCTTGAGTAAATGACAACCCGCACCCTAAATCGATCTGTTTGCTTGGCGGCTACGCTGCTTGTGGGGATGTTGTCGTTCGCAGAAGATGCGTTCGTTACGGTCGATTCGACCCATATTGGCGACATCACCATCGAATATGTCGACGTGCCGGTGATTGATACAACGGCCGCAGTTGCTCCGGCAACTTCGGAGGATTATGGCTATCGCAAATCATACGATCCCGACAAGGCGGCTTGGTATGCGGCCGTATTCCCGGGTTTGGGGCAGATTTATAACCGCCAGTACTGGAAACTGCCTATCGTGTATGGCGGGGCTGTGGGGTTGGGATATGCCGTTGCGTGGAACAACCGCCGTTATGTCGATTACCATAAGGCCTACATCGACATTACGGACACCGACCCTTCGACCGACAGTTACAAGTACCTGTTCCCGGAAGGGACGGATTTCAGCCAAAATGCCGACTATTGCAAACGGCAGCTGAAAACCAAGCAGGACACCTACCGGCGTTATCGCGACCTAAGCATCGTGTGCGTCGGTGTGTTGTATTTGGTCAGTATTTTGGATGCTTTTGTCGATGCCCAAATGCACAATTACGACGTGGGCGACGACTTGTCAATGAAATTGGGGCCGGCGGTGTTGCCTCCCTCACAAAACAACGAAATTAGTGCCTCTGTTGGCATACGATGTAAAATATCCTTTTAATGAAAACAAAATATTCCCTGTTGTTCGCAGCCTTGGCTACTTCCTCGGCTGTTTTTGCACAAGAAAGAAGTGCATTGATAGCCAACGCATTGGCAGTTCCTGATAGTGTGGCAGAAGAATTTATGTCGATTGAGCCCGCCAGTGATGAGGAGATGATAGAAGTACAAGACTCCTTTTCTGTGTTACTGTTCGACTCGCGGACAGAACAGCTATATTGGCAATGGCAACAACAAATGTCAGAGTATCCTCCTTGCGATTCGGATTCCACATTTACCTTGTTGTTGACAAAAGAAGACTATATCAAGCGTTTGTCGGCTTTGCCGAATGTGATTGAAATGCCTTATAACCAAGTGGTTGAGTCTTACATTTTAATGTACGCGCGCAAGCGTCGCAACCAAGTGTCGTACATGTTGGGCTTAAGCAAATATTATTTCCCCATGTTTGAGGAAGAACTCGAGGCGGCCGGCATGCCTATTGAACTCAAATACCTGCCAGTAATTGAGTCGGCCCTCAACCCGCAGGCCTTCTCGCGTGTGGGGGCTGCAGGTTTGTGGCAATTTATGCCCGGTACGGGCAAGTTGTACGGTCTTGAAAACAACAGTCTGGTCGACGAACGTCGCGACCCAGTCAAGGCAACCAAAGCGGCTGTCCGTTACCTCAATGACCTGTACACCATTTATCAAGACTGGTTGCTTGTAATAGCCGCCTACAACTGCGGTCCGGGCAATGTCAACAAGGCAGTGCGCCGGGCCAATACCAAAAAGGACTATTGGGCGATTTACAACTACCTACCCCGCGAAACGCGCGGCTATGTGCCGGCCTTTATCGCGGCCAACTACATTATGACCTACGCGGCGGATTACAAGATTTGTCCGGCGCAGGTACCCATTACCCCGGCCGTTGATACGCTGATGGTGACCGACCGTGTGCATTTCAGCCAGATTTCCGAAAAATTGGG
>JAGACJ010000159.1 GCA_017614195.1 Paludibacteraceae bacterium | reverse complement strand
GCCGAAAAGGCCGGCATCAAACTGGTTATCCACCCCGACGATCCGCCCATGCCGATTCTCGGTCTGCCACGAATCATGAGCACCGCCGAAGACTTCCGCAAAATCATTGGGGCAGTTCCGTCTCCCGCCAACGGACTGTGTTTCTGCACCGGCTCGTTAGGCGTACGTGCCGACAACGACTTGCCCGCCATGATGCGCGAATTCGCCGACCGCATTCATTTCGTTCACTTGCGCAGCACTGAGCGGGACGCCGACGGTAATTTTCACGAGGCAAACCATCTGGAAGGCAATGTCAATATGTACGAAGTCATGAAAGCGCTGCTCGAGGAAGAGCAACGGCGCGGCTACGGCATTGTACTGCGTCCCGACCACGGACACCAGATGATTGACGACCTCAAGAAAAAGACCAACCCGGGTTATTCTTGTTTGGGACGCATGCGCGGGCTGGCCGAACTGAGAGGTCTTGAACTGGGTATCGCCAAATCATTGTTTAACAAATAACTACACACAATATGGCTAAATTTGACAAACTTGCAGTCATGCAAAAAATCAAGGCGACACGCATTGTCCCGGTATTTTACCATGCCGATGCCGAAGTTGCCTGCAAAGTGCTTCAGGCATGCTATGACGGAGGAATCCGTGCATTCGAGTTTACCAATCGCGGCGACTTTGCCCACGAAGTGTTCGAAAAAGTCATCAAATATGCCGCACAAAACTGCCCCGATCTGGCCGTCGGTGTCGGATCGGTGGTCGATGCTCCGACAGCCGCCCTGTATATGCAACTGGGTGCCAACTTTGTGGTAGGTCCGTTATTTAACCCCGACGTAGCCAAAGTTTGCAACCGACGCTCGGTACCTTATACCCCGGGATGCGGGTCGGTCAGTGAGGTCGGATTCGCACAAGAAGCCGGATGCGACTTGGTAAAGGCCTTCCCGGGCGACGTGTTGGGTGCAGGATTCGTAAAAGGGCTGATGGCCCCGATGCCTTGGACACGCATTATGGTAACTGGAGGCGTGGAACCTACTGAAGAAAGTATCAGCCGTTGGCTCAAAGCCGGCAGTTTCTGCGTAGGAATGGGGTCGAAACTCTTTCCGAAGGATGTGATTGCCGCCGCCGACTGGAAAGCAATCACCGACAAGTGCAAAGCATGTGTTGAATGGGCTGCAGCCGTTAAATAAGATGTATTTATGATTCCATTTCTAAACGACAATTTTTTGCTACACACCGAGACTGCCAGTCTTTTGTATCACGGCCATGCGAAAAGGATGCCGATTATCGACTACCACTGCCACCTCAACCCGCGCGAAATCGCAGAAGACAAGCGTTTCCGCTCGATTACGGAGTTATGGCTGGGCGGAGACCATTACAAGTGGCGGGCCATGCGTGCCAACGGTGTCGACGAACGCTATATTACAGGCGATGCCAGCGATTGGGAAAAGTTTCAGAAATGGGCGGAAACCATGCCTTACACCTTACGGAATCCGCTTTATCATTGGTCACACCTCGAGTTGAAGACTGCCTTCGGTATTGACGACTGTCTGAATCCCGAATCGGCTGAGAGCATTTACGCGAGATGCAACGAACTGTTGCAAAGGCCGGAATACTCGGCACGCGGACTGATGCGCCACTATGGAGTCGAACTGGTATGCACCACCGACGATCCCGTTGACGACCTGCAATATCACCGCCAAATCAAAGAGAGCGGTTTCGAAATCAAAGTGTTGCCCGCATGGCGCCCCGACAAAGCCATGGCCTTAGGCGACCCCAAGTCGTACAAGGCCTATATCGGCCGACTGTCCGAAGTGAGCGGAATCGATATCCTCAATTACACGACGCTGATTGACGCGCTTCAAAAGCGTCACGACTTTTTTGAGGAAAACGGCTGCCGGTTATCCGACCATGGAATGGACCGTTTCTACGACGACACCTGCACCAAAGCAGAACTTGACGCCATCTTTGCAAACGTGATGAACGGTCAGACGCCATCGGACCGGGACTTGAACAAATTCCGCACCGCACTGCTCCACGACTTGGCTGTTATGGACGCAAAAAGCGAGTGGGTGCAACAGTTCCACTACGGTCCGCTACGCAACAACAACGAGCGTATGTTTGCCCTCAAAGGCCCCGACACCGGTTACGACTCAATCGGTGAAGATTTCACAGCCCGCGAAATGGCTCACTTCTTTTCGAAACTCGATGCTGAGAGAATGCTGGCCAAAACGATTGTCTACAACCTCAATCCAGCAGCCAATACCATGGTAGCCGCCATGATAGGAAATTTCCAAGACGGTTCTATACCCGGAAAAATGCAATTTGGCGCCGCATGGTGGTTCCTCGACCAGAAACACGGCATAACCGAGCAGTTAAGCGTACTGTCGGCACAAGGACTGCTCAGCCGCTTTGTCGGAATGCTTACCGACTCGCGTAGTTTCTTGTCATACCCGCGCCACGAATATTTCCGCCGCATTTTGTGCGATTTGATTGGCAACGATGTGGAGAACGGTGAGATGCCGGTATCCGAATTGCCACGCATCGCACAAATGGTCGAAGATATCTGCTACAACAACGCCAAACGGTATTTCGGCTTCTAAAAACGCCGTTGTCCATATTCTTTTCCATTAAAAATCCCCTTCGGTTTTT
>JAGACJ010000158.1 GCA_017614195.1 Paludibacteraceae bacterium | reverse complement strand
GTTTTCATTTTTATGAAAAACCCCTCTTCAGACCTTAAGAAGAGCAGCAACAGCACCAACAACTTTTGGCAGGACTTTGTATCGGCATTTGCATTGACCGTTTCGAACCCCATGATCATGTTCTTGTTTCTCGGTGTGTTTGCGCGTTTCAACTTTTTGTCATCGTCGGCAATGTGGTACGAAGTGCTGATCGGTGTTGGCGGCGTGTTCTGCGGTGCCGCACTATGGTGGTTTATGCTCACAACACTGGCCAGTGTGTTTCGCAACAAATTCAACATCCGCGGTCTGTGGCTGCTCAACAAAATCACTGGTTCCGTCATTTGTATTCTGGCTATCGGCTCTTTGGTGCTGTCGGTTACCGGTTATTCCATAAATGTCTGACAAATGCTTTGGTTGATCGTTTTTGGTGCTTGGACGCTGTTACTTTCCATTTACACTTTGTATTGGCTTAAAGCCGAAAAATCGGATTTCGGACCAAAACAGAACGAGGAAGTGCCGGTATCGGTCATTGTGGCTGTGCGCAACGAAGCAGACCATATCGATCATCTGATTGGATGCATTCGGCAACAATCGTATGGGTTTGTACAGTTAGTCGTTGTTGACGACAACAGCACCGACGGCACCTACGAACAATTGCAGGCGTATGCCGAGGCGGGCGACGTTTGCTTGTTGCGCGCGCAAGGCGCGGGCAAGAAGCAAGCCTTGGCACAAGGCGTATCGGCCGCCGAAGGCGACATCCTGATATTCACTGATGCCGACTGCACCATGGGACCAGACTGGATTGCCACACACGTCGGGCTGTTGCACCAGACAGGCGCAGCCCTGTCGGTAGGCCTTGTACGCACCCAAGGAGGCAGCATGCTCGAACGGCTCGAAACGGTCAGTCTGCAAGCGGTTACCGGAGGAAGCGTGGCATGGGGCCGCGGCGTGATGTGCTCCGGCGCCAACCTGGCCATCAAGCGCGAATGGTACGACGCCTGCATGGGAGACCTTTGCGAAGACGAAGCCTCGGGCGACGATATGTTCCTACTCGCAGCTCTCAAAAAGAAAGGAGCCAAAGTGGTGCTTGCCAAAAGCCGCAAAGCCATCGTATCGACCCGTGCCATGGGCGGCCTGCGATCATTTTTGCGACAACGCGCACGCTGGGTCGGCAAGGCAAAGTCCTATACCGACACCGACACCATCCTCGTGGCCGTACTTACCGTGGCGGTTCAGACCTTGCTATTGTTAGCTTTGGCGCTTTACCCTGTCCAACACACATTTCTGTGGTCATGGGCCTGGTGCTTTGTGACAGACTTGTGTTATTTGACGATACCGGCCTGTCATTTGAGTCAGCAAAAAGACCTGTTGGTTTACCCATTGGCCTTTGTGTTATATCCGTTTTATGTCATACTGATTATCATTCGTTCATTATTGCCTGTACAATGGAAAGGAAGAACTGTTTAAAACCGCTCATGTTGCTTTTCATAGTCTGTGGACTATTTTCGTGCACACAACAACAAAACAACCGACAACAAACCGACAATCAAACGCAAAAGTCGCTCGAAGCCCCGGTCGCTTTCTCTGCCGACTCATGTTTTGCCATGCTGGTGGCACAAACCGATTTCGGTCCCCGTGTGCCGGGAACTGCGCCTCACGATGCCTGTCTTGCATGGCTGCAAGGCACACTGCAACGCTATGGTGCACAAATCGAGCTCCAAAAGGCCAATTTGCAGGCATTCAACGGCACCTACCTGCCCTCGACCAATATCATTGCCCGTTACAACCTTGAGGCTACTTCGCGCATCTTGCTCGGTGCCCACTGGGATTCGCGCCCCGTATGCGACAATGACCCCGATGACAACCACCTCAACCAACCCGTGCTTGGAGCGAACGACGGTGCCAGCGGCGTAGCCGTATTGCTCGAACTGGCCCGGCTCATGTCGCAGCAAGCACCTACAATTGGCGTTGACCTTGTGTTTTTCGATTCCGAAGACTACGGCAATTCGGACTACGACGAAAGTTTCTGCCTGGGCTCCCAATATTGGGCGATGAAAGCGGCCCAAAACAAGTACCAGGCCCGCTACGGCATCGTGCTCGACATGGTAGGCGGACGTGGTGCCGTTTTCAAGAAAGAAAAAGTTTCGGTAAATTATGCTGGCGACTTTGTCGATGCCGTTTGGAGACGCGCTGCACAACTCGGACTCGGTTCGTTGTTTGTCGACGCACCGGGAGGAACCATTCTCGACGACCATTACTATGTCAATCAAGCGGGCATTCCTTGCATCGACATCATCCACTACGACTACGGCTTTGCCCCAACCTGGCATACCATCAACGACACCCCCGAAAACATCGACCCGATGGTGCTGGCAAGCGTCGGCCGTTTGGTAACTTCGTTGGTTTACCGTCCTTTATAAGCCATGTTAGCGACTCATTTTACGACAGGGAAAATTGAATGCGGATGCGACGAAGCCGGGAGAGGCTGCCTCGCAGGACCAGTATTTGCCGGAGCGGTCATCTTTCCAGACGGATTTGTTTGTGAAGAACTGAATGATTCGAAACAACTGAGCGAGGCCAAACGCTACGAACTGCGCGAGGTCATCCAACAAAATGCGCTGGCGTGGGGGGTCGCCATGCTGACCAACGAAGAGATTGACCGAGTCAACATTCTAAATGCCTCGCTGGCTGCCATGAACCGTGCCGTAAAGCAACTATCGGTCCGACCGCAACTATTGTTGATTGACGGACCGCGCTTTCGCGACGGACAAGGCATTCCGTACGCCTGTATCGTCAAAGGCGACGGCAAGTTCCAAAGCATTGCCGCGGCGTCGATTCTCGCCAAGACATACCGCGACGACTTTATGCGCAAGATCGATCAAGAATTTCCGCAATATAACTGGGCGAAAAACAAAGGATACCCGACGCGTGACCATTATGAGGCCATCCGCCAATATGGCATCACGCCCTACCACCGGCAAAGTTTCAAGTTGTACAAATAAGGGGGACTTGTCAAAAACTGCGGCCCGCTCCGCCACCACCAAAACTGCCACCGCCGAAACCGCTGTGCCACGTACCTCCCGACGAGCCTCCATTGAAACGCGAACCGCGATACGAAGAGCGCACCATGCGTTCGGCAATCGCAATGGCCGCCAAAGCCGCCAAAACGGCCATTTCAATGTCGTGTTCCGAATTGCCGAATTCACGGGCAGTTTCGGCCAGTTTTGAAAGCGAGAAGCGACTACGGCAACCTTTTAGGTTATTGAGTGTAATGCTTGCCATTTGCGTGCGCAATGCAGCGATTTCATCGGCCGAAACGCCCATCATAGCAGCTGCAGACGCCAAGGTTTCAAAACGCAGGCGCGATGAAGATTCTCTCATCTTTGCTTTCAACCTTCCGGGGATTTTTGCAAGTGCCCGGTCAATCTTC
This sequence comes from Paludibacteraceae bacterium, assembly GCA_017614195.1. Classification (GTDB taxonomy): domain Bacteria; phylum Bacteroidota; class Bacteroidia; order Bacteroidales; family Paludibacteraceae; genus Enterocola. The sequence goes on along the minus strand of JAGACJ010000158.1, from coordinate 8,783 downwards.
GTTTGGCTGATATTTATTTGTTGTGCGCTTTCGACAGCACTGTCACGATCTTCGGGCGACTCCGCTTCCGAAATCGCATTCAAGGCCTTTGTTTTGGCCGACGGCTTCTTTAACCCAATCCATACAAAAGCCATGAGCAGGACAAAGAAGACCAACAGCCAGCCAGAATTGTCTTGGGTGTCGGCAGGGGTCTCCCACGATTCATGGTATTCGCCTAAGAGCAAAGGCTCGATTTCATCGACTGCCGCCACCACCGCAGCATAATAGTCGCCTTCGGCCAAATGCGGCATCATCTTGGTGTCAATAATGTTACCGGCACGCACATCGGTCAACACTCCCTCTACGCCGTAGCCCGTTGCAATAAAAACGCGGCCTCGACCGTTATCGTTACGCGGTTTAAGGAGAATGATGACACCATTGTCGTATTTTTCGTGACCGACACCCCATTGCTGGCCAAGCCGCTGCGCATAATCGGCCGGGTCATACCCCTGCAAGTCGCTCACCGTAACCACCACAATCTGGTTTGTCGTAGTATCGGAAAACATTTGCAGCCGGTGCTCCAACTCGGCTACATTGCTGACGCCAAGCACCCCGGCGAAGTCATTGACAAACCGGTCGGTTTTATCGGGTATTTGGGCCAACAAAGCCAAGGGCGCCAGACAAGCCAGTACCAACGACAGACGCCGCCAATTCCGTATAAGACCGTTTAAACCCATAGGCAAACCTAGAAACCATGTAAGGACGTTTGACCAAACGCCCCTCCGAAAGTCCTAAAATTTTACCTCGGGCGCATACTCGGCTCCCGACTGTGATTCGAAATAAGGCTTTTTCTTGAATCCGAACCAACCGGCATAAATCAGGGTCGGGAACTTGCGAATCTCGGCATTGTATTCGCGTGCAGCGTCGTTGAAATTGCGACGGGCCACCGCAATGCGGTTTTCGGTTCCTTCCAACTGATCTTGCAACTGCAAGAAGTTTTGGTTGGCCTTAAGGTCGGGATAGGCTTCGGCAACCGCCAGCAAACGGCCGATTCCTTGCGACAATTCTTCTTGCGCCTTTTGGAATTTGGCCATAGTCTCTTCGTCCAAATCTTCAACACTCAAGTTCATATTACCCACTTTGGCACGGGCACTGGTCACCATGTTCAGGGTATTCTGTTCGTGCTCGGCGTAACCTTTGACTGTGTTTACCAAATTGGGAATCAAGTCCATACGACGCTGGTACTGGTTCTGCACCTCGGCCCAGGCGGCTTCGACCTCTTCCTGTTCCTCAACCAATTCGTTGTAGTCGCAACTGCTCAACATAAGCGACATGCCCAGCAACACGGCTAATCCAAAAAACAATCTTTTCATACTTTAGTGTTTATGCGTTAATATTTTCAATTTTTTGCTTCTGCTTTGAGCACCACGCCCAAATTCTTTTTGCCATCTACCTTGGTCACCAACGGCTCGGCAAAACGCACATGGCGGATAAATTCGGTTTCGGCGATGACTTCGGCCCGACTGAGATACTCGCTGTCGAAGAACTCCTGCTCTCCGATATTGTCAACTGTCAGGTAGACCGAACCGCACGAAGTCAGATTCTGGAAGAAGTGCGTTCCCTGACTCGGATCGATATGATACGAGGTTTCGCCAGCCTCGACAATCACTTTTGCCCCTGCTATATTGGGCCATTTCACCGGAATTCCCAACCATGGGTCACTGCTACCCCAACGTCCCGGTCCAATGAGGATATAGGGGCGGTTTTCGTTCATCAGCTGTTTGTTGAACTTGTCGATGTCGTAGCCGATCAACTGGTTGTTTGCTTGCGAGAATTTGCCGTCTTTGACGTAAATCACGTCGCAAATATCGCTCAAAATGCCATTGCCCAACGCATTGGCCGACGAGATAAAGCGGTCTTCAGCCGGAATCTCTGTCAAATCCTCATCAATCGACTTGTTGGCATCGACAATCGGACGTATCTGCAACAGATAGAACGTATTGTGCTCGTTCTTTTCGTAATCGAGATTTACGGCAAACTCTATTTCGACTGGGCGTCCCATCTCGCGTTCGCCGACCTTAAGCACCTTGTCGAGCAAATCCGCCAAGGGGAACACCTCGTGTTCCAGGATGTTGGAGAAGGTAATCACCTTGCGGCCTCCCTCATAAAGTCCGTCCAATAAGACTTGGTCGTACGGGTCGAAAGTCGATGCGATATAACGCAGCGTTCCGTCAGGCTCGGCATCGCGTACCGGCAGGCGGAAAAGGTTAAATCCATCATCGACCATCGGCTCGAATGTCGTCTTACTGATATCCAACGCGTTGAAATGCGTCTGCGTTTCGCGAAGCGCAAAATCGAGCGTACTGGTTTGCAAAATATTCTTGGGATGCAACGGCGAAAAGCGCAACGTCTGACCACCATCGACAATGTATTTGCCCAAGCCAAGCGCCAAATTCACCACGCCGTCTTCGGGCTTTTCATCACCGATAGGATAGAAGTTGAGAGACCTTGCCACGCCCGAGAACGACGGGTAGAAACGGTCGCCGTGCGGCTCACCGCAAACCTCCTGCAACACCACCGCCATCTTTTCGCGGCTAATCACATTCTTGGTCGCCAGCATGTAAGACTTGCTGGCATGGTAATAAACCGAAGCATAGACCGCCTTAATCGCTTCGCAAATCATCATCAGCGTAGTGATACGATGGCCTTGGACATTCGGCACCATATAGGTGGAATACACACCGGCGAACGGCTGGTAGTGCGCGTCTTCGAGCAAGCTCGAGGATCGGATGGCAATCGGATTGGTAACAGCCCCCAAATAGGCATACAAGTCTCCCACCACCTGACGTGGCAATTCGGCCTGTAAAAAGCGTTTCAGGATTTCTTCGTCGGGCAAATCCGACAGCGCCACCGAATACAAGTTGTTCGACTCCATAAATTCATCGAACTTGTCGGTACAAAGCACCACCGTCTTTGGAACGACGATCTGCGTATTGTCGTATTCATAGAACTCCATGTTGCGTTTCGAAAGCTGGTCGAGGAACGCCAAACCACGTCCCTTTCCACCCATCGAACCTTCGCCGATACGCGCAAAATTGGAATACGTGTCGTAACGGTCGCTGATGAAGACCGCAACCACACCTTTGTTCTTAATCCGACGATAGGCCACAATCGCATCAAAAATCACTTGCCGTGCCTCATCGATTTCACTCACGTTGCTGATGCGCAACTCGCGCAAAAACTCAGCCAATGGGAACATGGCACGCGAATACAACCATCGCGACAAATGGTTGTGCGACATATGATAATAAAGCGACGCTGTGGGGATTGTCTTGATTTGGTTTTGCAAATCCTTAAGGTTGCGCACTTTGGCAACGACCTCGCCCGTATCGGGCAATATAAAGTCAAAGTCGCCGAAACCGAAGTTGGAGGTGACCGCCTCTTTGAGCAGCAAATGCATCGTACGGTCATTTTTGTTGATGAAATGGCATTTTTGCCGCTCAACAACCTCGCGGTTCTGCTCTTCGCTCGATTCCACAATGATGGGTAGGAACGGATCGCGCAAACGCAAGTTCTTAATCAGTTCGATACCGGCGATGGCATTGATTTCGCCATTCATCGGGAAACGGATATCGGTAACCACACCCAGGATATTGCGCTCGTATTTGAGATAGAGGTCACGCGCCTCCTCATAATTACGTGCCAACAGGATCTTTGGCCGGCCACGCATGCGCAGCATCTGCTCATGATCGTTCAGCGCCTCGGTCATAAACGAGCGCGACTGCACAAACACATGCTTGTACAAATACGGCAAAATCGTCGAATAGAAATGGATGGAGTCTTCTACAAACAAAATGGCCTGAACACCTACCGACTTGATGTCGTCGTCGACATTCATCTTGTCCTCAATCAATTTGACAATAGCCAGCAACAAGTCTGTCTCGCCCATCCACGAGAACACATAGTCGATGTCATCAAAATCCTGACGTCCGAAGATACGGTTAAGCATTTCGCCCGAAAACGGAGTCAGCAGCACAATGGGCACTTCGGGTTTGTTGCGTTTGAAAAGGTTGGCCAGTTCGAACACCTCGCGACTATCGCCCACCGGCATCATGATCACCAGTTCAAAGTTACGGGTCCGTTGCAACTCGGTGGCTTCCTCTATCGTTGACGCAAGGGTAAATCGCGGCGCATAGCGCAGGTTGAGCGCTGTATATTCGTTGAAGATCTGCTCGTCAATACGTCCGTCCTCTTCAAGCATAAATGCGTCGTACTTACTGGCAACCAACAGGATATTGTAAATCCGATGGGTCATCAGACTGGCAAAGGACGTATCCTTGAAATAGAGTTTCTTTAGGTTTTCGGGACGATTCATGACTCACAGTATTTGGATAAAAAAGGGGAGGACTGTCAATCCACCCCTTTTATGATGTTTCTGTTGGCAGTTGTTATTCCTTGATCAGGTAGAAATCGCAACGGCGGTTTTTCGGTTCGTAAGTGTCTGGGTTAGGAATTGCACCCTTGGCTTTCGAGCGGATACGAGACTCTTCGACACCCAACTCTTTTAGGTTACGGATAACCGCATCAACTCGTTGTTGCGAAACCTGTAAGTTGAAGGAGTCGTCGCCGGGGGCGTCTGAATAACCCAACACCACCACTTTCCACGAAGGATTCTGTTTCAACGAATCGGCGATTGCGGCAACCGTCTTTTTCGACTTGAGCGAAATGTAGGTTTTGCCCAAAGCAAAGAAGATAGAGCCCGATGTTTCCGGAAGGTTGTTTATATTGATGTCGTCGTTTTGGGCTTCGGCAAGGTCTGCCACCTGTTTTTCCAACTCTTTGATTCTTTGTTCCGAGTTGTTGCAGCATTCGTTCATCTTGTCCATCAAACTCTTGACTGCGGCAGAATCAACACCCGAAGCCGGTTGCAGATTCGTCCAGCTCTCGTTGTCGGACATTTCCTCTTCCAACTGTGCGATACGCTCTTTCAGACTGTCAATCGAGGCCTGATAGTCACCGCCCTCAGTCATGTTCTTGTGGTAGTCATACATGCTGACATTGCGCACATGGCCTTGTTTTTTGTTGGGGGCAAGTTTTACACGGAATCCGGCGGTTACCGTAAAGATTGCATCGTTTGAGGTTCCGCGGGTGTAATCCTCACCTTCGAAGTTGTCTTTGTTGTGCATCCGGTACGAACCGCTCAAGTTAACGGCCAACCACTTATTGATGTTGTATTCCAAATCAAGACCCATGGGGAACATGATACAACGGCCATCGTTAAAATCGGTAGCGTCTTTTCCGTAGGCCTCTTCACCTTCGGTAACCTCGGAGTCAACTCCATAGAACGACATACCGATACCGGCCTTGAGGTACAACCCCCAGCGCCAATCCTTGCGATATTGTCCTAAGAGGTTGAGCACATTGACCGAAACCATCAGGCTTGGGTCGCAAGACCAACCCTTGAAGGTGTTCTTTCCATAACCGCCCGAGGTTTTGCCCATGTAGGGGATATACTCGAATTGGGCAACCAGCCCCCAATATGGATTCCAACTGTATTCTCCTTCTACTCCGACAATCCACAACACCTGTGAATTCGAAAACATTTGGTTATAGTCTTGCACGGCATCTCCGTCAAATTGCGAAATACCGCCATGAACAGCCACAGACCAATGCGAGTAGTCCGAAAAGTCGCTGGCCGAAGCGCTGGCAAAACCCAACATCGCGGCGATAACGACTGCAAAAATTTTCTTCATGTTAGCTTAAAATTAGACAATTATTGTGCAAATATACATATAATTCAGCAAAGTGGCATAGTCGGATGCCGATTTTTCAAAAAAATCAACCGACCAACTCGCCAATCAGCGTGGCAGCAGTGGCTCGCAACACTTTGACTTGAACCAGATCGCCCACTTTCGCCGACTTTTTATCGAACAAAATGACCTTGTTTTGAGAGCTGCGGCCAAACAACTGCTCCGACGAACGTTTGGAGCGACCTTCGACCAACACCTCGAATACCTTGCCAACATCGCGCAAGTTGCTCTCGAGCGACAGTTGTAGTTGCAAATCAATCATTTCTTGCAAACGGCGCACCTTCACTTCTTCCGGCACATTGTCGGGCAAGTGCTTTGACGCGTAGGTTCCCGGCCGTTCGGAGTACTTGAACATAAAGGCGCTGTCGTACCCTACCTCACGCATAAGCGACAGGGTCTGCTGGTGATCTTCTTCGGTTTCATCGTGAAAACCCGAGAACAAATCTGTCGAAATGCCGCACTCGGGCAAGATGCGACGGATCGCCGCAATACGGTCGAGATACCATTCGCGCGTATATTTACGGTTCATCAGTTGCAAGATGCGCGAACTGCCAGACTGCACCGGCAGGTGGATATGGCGGCAGATATTGGGATGACGGGCGATGACTTCGATGGTTTCGTCGCTCATGTCTTTGGGATGCGAGGTGGTGAAACGGATACGCATCGTCGGCACGGCGTCGGCCAAGCGGTCGAGCAATTGCGGGAAGGTTAGTCCCTCAAAATTGTACGAGTTTACGTTCTGGCCCAACAGGGTGCACTCGCGGTAGCCTCGCTCCCACAAGTCTTTGACTTCGGCCAAAATGCTGTCGTACGGACGGGAACGCTCGCGGCCGCGGGTATAAGGCACAATGCAGTAAGAGCAAAAATTGTTGCATCCGCGCATGATGGATACGAAACCCGAGATTTGCCCGGTACCGATTCGGCGTGGCAGCACCTCGCGATAGGTTTCGGAGAGCGAGGGTTCGATGTTGATGGCTTTGTGCCCCATCTCCACTTCGCCGATGAGGTGTGGCAAATCGAGGTAGGCGTCGGGGCCTGCCACAAGGTCAACCACCTTGTTGTCGAGCAGTTTGGCCTGCATACGTTCGGCCATACATCCGATGACACCGACAATCAGTTTGGGGTTTTTGCGTTTGAGCGACTGGAAAAACTCGAGCCGGCCCAAGGCCTTGACCTCGGCATGTTCGCGAATAGAACAGGTGTTAATGAAAACGGCGTCAGCCTTGTAAATGTCATCTGTAAGGCCATAGCCGGCAGTTTGCATAATAGAAGCCACCACTTCGCTGTCTGCAAAATTCATCTGGCAGCCATACGTTTCCAAAAAAAGCTTTTTCGGCAATTGCAGTCCGCTTCCCTCCTTGGCAGATGCATAGTCTGTTGGGTTGTTGGAATTCATACTACTATAGTTTTATAAAAAATACGTGGCAAAATTAGTGTTTTTTTGCCGAACGCCCGAATCTGGGACCTACAATTGTACTTTCGCAATATTGTTGCGTATTTATTTGTGTTAAACAATGTTAAATATGGGGGCATAATCCATGTTTTTTTTGTGTGTGTAATATTTTGTCGTACCTTTGTCGTAGAAAAGTCATCAGATTTTTCATAGTTAAGGTTTAGGTTAAAAGGGAGAGGGAATGGCGTTTTCCTCTCTTTTTTTGTGTGTTGCCACACTTGGAGGCCGGCAACTCCGGAAAATAATTTGCCGGAACACTTGACATCGTCGAAAAATATGCTTACCTTTGCCTTGTCGGTTTGTGACAAGGAGTGGTACGAACCGATTCTCCCTGACGGGTGATAAAAGAATTCGGAACGCCTACCGGAAACAACTAATGCCTGCAACACTGTTGCCGGGCGTTTTTTTTACGGGTTTCCGAAACAAATTGAATGTTTTACCTTTAAAAATAAATTGAGTATGGCTGTTGTTTACATGACCGAAGAAGGCTACAAAAAGCTGATGGACGAGATCAAATACCTCGAATCTGTGGAGCGCCCTAAAATATCGAAGCAGATTGCAGAGGCCCGCGACAAGGGGGATTTGTCGGAAAACGCCGAATACGACGCTGCCAAAGAAGCGCAAGGCATGATGGAGGCGAAACTCGCGCAGTTGAAAGCCACCGCCGTGAATGTGCGTATCATTGACGGCTCGCAAATGAATTCCGACACGGTGCAAATTTTGAGCAAAGTGACCATTAAAAACACCAAAACCGGCCAACAAATGACCTACACACTCGTTTCGGAAGCAGAAGCCAACTTGCGCGAAGGCAAGATGTCGGTGGGCACCCCCATTGCCAAAGCGCTTATCGGCAAAAAGAAAGGCGACATCGTTCCAGTATCGGCTCCTTCGGGAACAATCGAGTTCGAAATCGTTGACATCACATTCTAATGCATTACAACTATGGCAAGCATTTTCAGTAAAATCGTAGCCGGCGAGATTCCCTGCTACAAGGTAGATGAAACCGACGATTTTTTGGCATTCCTCGACATCAATCCCTTGGTAAAAGGGCATACATTGGTCATTCCCAAGCGAGAGATAGATTACATTTTCGACATGGAAGACAAAGAACTGGCGGCGTTCCAGCTGTACGCCAAACGCGTTGCCGCCGCCATTAGGAAAACCTTTCCCTGCCGCAAGGTCGGACAGGCGGTCATCGGTTTGGAAGTGCCCCATGCACACATCCATCTGATTCCTATCCAACAGGAGTCCGACATGATTTTCTCCAACAAAAAGCTACAGTTATCCGGAGACGAAATGATGGCGATTGCCCAAGCCATTCACAACAACATGTAAAACAACTCAACTTTATAAACAAAAAATCCCGATGCCGCCGGCACCGGGATTTTTTATAGGACTTTCTTCAAATTACATCGACTCGAGCATGCGTTTGATCACCGTCTGTGCCGACACCACCCGGTTGGCTGCCTCGGGGATAACAATCGAACGCGGGCTTTCAATCACCTCATCGGTCACGATCATATTGCGTCGCACTGGCAGAC
>JAGACJ010000016.1 GCA_017614195.1 Paludibacteraceae bacterium | reverse complement strand
GCCAGCTTCATTTCGGCATCGATGCTCCGGGCCACAATGTCGCGCGGTGCCAGCGAGCCCCGTTTGTCATACTTGTGCATAAACTCCTCGCCCTTGATCGTGCGCAAGATGCCCCCGTAGCCACGCATGGCCTCGGTTATGAGGAACGAAGGCCGCTCGCCCGGGTTGTAGAGCGACGTCGGGTGGAACTGCACGAATTCCATATCCTTGACAAGTCCCTTGGCCCGATAGACTATGGCAATGCCGTCGCCCGTGGCAATGGGAGGGTTGGTGGTCGATTCGTAGATCTGGCCGATTCCGCCCGTAGCCATCAGCGTCACCTTCGACAAGAACGTATGTACGTGGCGTGTCTTGGGATTCAGCACATACACGCCATAGCACTCAATGCCCGGCGTGGTATGTTTCACGTCCCAGCCCAAATGGTGCTGGGTAATGAGGTCAATGGCGAAACAGCCCTCGAAAATCTCAATGTTGGGATGCGCCTTGATACGCTCCATGAGCGCACGCTGGATTTCGGCACCCGTCGAGTCCTTGTGGTGTAAGATGCGGAATTCGGAGTGTCCGCCCTCTTTGTGCAGGTCGAACTCGTTGTTCTCGTTGCGGTCAAAATCCACCCCCCACTTCACCAACTCGGCAATTTGCGCCGGCGCCTCGGTGACCACTTTGCGCACCGCCGCTTCGTCGCAGGCTCCGTCGCCGGCGATCAGCGTGTCCTGAATATGCTTTTCAAAGTCGTCGATCGGCGAGGTGACCGAAGCCACACCACCTTGGGCCAAATTGGTGTTTGACTCGACCAGCTGGCTTTTGCAGAGAATGCCTACCTTGCCCTTGTCGGCCACTTTGAGGGCGAAACTCATGCCGGCAATGCCACTGCCGATGACGAGGAAATCGAATTTGCGTACCATAATCGATGCATAATATTTTGAAAGCAAAGTTATAAAAAAATGAGGAAGGTTTTCTCAAACCCTCCCCATTTTATTGTTATTCTATCAGAAAAAACTATCTCTTGATAAATTTCACCACTTTACGGGTTCCATCCTCGAAGGTCAGATTCAAGAAATAAATGCCCGCATTCAATGCACCTACCTCAACGAACTGACCATCAGTCGAATTGGGCAGTTTAAAGACACTGCCGTTCAGCGTAATAACAGATATGGCAGATACGGCCTTCGACGACTTGTAATACAAACGATCCGTGGCTGGGTTCGGATAAACCGAAACTTCGGCCTCGGCCAATGTTTCGGCAACCGCACTGGGACACGATACGGGCACCAGTTTGGCATTCGTAATCGTATAGGTCGTATTGGCCGGTCCGTTATCGACCGACAAAACCAGATCAGGCGAAGTCATCAGCTGTGCCGGCGTAGCCGTTACGCTAAAATTTTGTGGCGTGTTGGCGGCCAGCGTCAGCGTATTGTTCTTGAACAACTGGTTGGTATTGTCGTTCTTGGATTCGAGGTAAACACCCACTGTCGAGGCCTTTGACGCCGTAATGGTGCCCGAAAAACGGTATTGGGTGTTTGATTTCAGCGTTTTGGCCATTCCCGAATACACCGCATACAAATTCGCGTAATTGCCCGTAGCGTTTACCGTAAGGGTCGTACCATTGTAAGAACTCATGGCATCCACTTCATGCCAGTTACCACCTTCGTTCACCACATTGCGTTGTGCCGTATAAGCGCGGAACGGATTATCACAATCGCTGTCTGGCTCATCGGTTGCCCCACTTTCGCAGTCAACCGTGTTGCTGCTCAACGTAGAGCCGGGATAGGCGGTACGGTCTTGATAGATGCGGATCCAATCGACCAGCATCTGACCGGACTGGAATTCGTTGGCCACGTTATAACTCACATAGCTGCCTCCGAGAGCCACATTCAAAATCATATAGGCTTCGTAGCCGACAAACGCATATCGTCCGTTCGATTCGTTGGTAGCATCACCGTTGGCCATCGTACATACGGTTATCTCTTGCGAGGTCGGTGTGGCTTTGAAGTAACCGCGCACTTGGGTCGGCGTCCATTCCATACCATAAACGTGGAAGGCATTGCTCAAGTTTTCGGTATACGTGTAATTATCGCCATGATTCACATTTTTGTAATCACCGTTGATGCCATATTCGTTCCAGTGGTAGGTGTTCAACGTTCTTCGCCAAGTGGTGGCATCAGCGGTACACATCACTTCCATAATGTCGAACTCGCCGCAATAGGGCCAGGCGCCACCGCGGGCCGTACCCAGCATCCAGAAGGCAGGCCATACGCCAGCCATCCCCTGGGGCACTTTGATGTAGCCCTCAATGCGACCGTACTTGCACTGCACCTTGCCTTGTGTTTTGATACGTGCCGAGGTAAATTCAGATCCGTTGTAGTTTTCGCGCTTGGCGGTAATCACCAACTTGCCGTCCTCGACTTTCACATTGTCCGGACGCGAGGTGTAATACTGCGATTCGCCATTACCCCAGCCCCAGTTGCCCGTACCGGTTTCGTACGTCCAAGTCGTGGTGTTCAGATTGTCGCAGTCAAACTCATCGGCCCACACAAGCTCATAAGCGGCTTGCGCCGAAATAATAGAAAACAGCAGAAATACTGCCAATAATAAGGTTTTTCTCATAGTGATTGATTTTGATTGTGTTGGCAAATTAACAGGATTCTCCGCTATAAAACAAACAAAATCAGGCAAAAAACTTTCGCAACACCACATCAAAAGTCAAGCCATAATACAACAAAAGCGCCGCACAACAATCTGTACAGCGCTTTGTTTAAAAATTTAACACCTTATTTGACGAGTTCAAATTCGGATTTCAATCCTCCTTCACTCGAAGACCCGATCCATACGTTGAAACGACCTGTTTCGGGGTAGGTTTTGCCATCGACGGCATGATAGAAACCTAACATATCGGGCGTAATGGTAAACGAAACCACCTCGGTCTCGCCCGGTGCGATTTCGACTTTCTTGAAGCCTTTGAGTTCGCGGCACGGACGGGTAGCAGAGCCTGCCACGTCTTGTACGTACAATTGTACCGTTTCCTTGCCCGGACGCGTACCTGTGTTCTTCACTTCACACCAGACATCAATGCTGCCGTCCATCTTCAGTTCTGGATTCGATACCTGAATCTTCTTGTAATCAAATGAGGTATATGACAAGCCATAGCCGAACGGATAAAGCGGCTTGTAACCCACCTCGAGCCAATAGCTCGAGAAGCCCAAGGAGGTCTGCTTGGCTTCGACAGGAATATCCTTGAGCAGTACAATATCATCGCCAGCCGGACGGCCAATCAGTTTCTGATTGTAATAGATAGGCACCTGACCCACCATTTTGGGGAACGTAATCGGCAATTTACCAGAGGGATTCTCCTTGCCAAAAATCAAATCCGACAAGGCAGGGCCTGCCATGGTACCGCCATGAAAAGCATACAGTACAGCGGCGCATTTTTCTGTTTCGGCACCGATTGTCAGCGGACGTCCGGCCATCACAACCAACACGATGGGCTTGCCGGCTTTAGCCACTTCGTCAATCAGCTTGGATTGTGCTCCAGGCAACGAGATGTCGGCGCGACACTTGGCCTCACCCGACAAGATGGCTTCCTCTCCGACAAACAGCAACACCACGTCGGAACGACGCGCTGCTGCAACGGCGGCGGGGATTTCAGTTTCACTCTCATCGCGACTGTAGGCCAAACCTTTGGCATAGTTGATTTTAACACGATCGCCACATTCTTCGGTAAGGGCGGCAAGCGGCGTTACACTGTGTTCGGGCTCGGCATCGAAACACCATGTGCCCAATTGCTCGACAGGCGCATTCGCCATCGGTCCGATGACTGCGACAGATTGGATATTGTCGGTCAAAGGCAACACTTGGTCCTCGTTCTTGAGCAATACCACACTCTCTGTTGCCAATTTCTTAGCGGTTTCGAGGTGTTCGGGGGCATAAAATACGCTGTCGCGCGTAGTATCACAATACGGATTCTCGAACAAACCGAGTTGGTATTTGAGACGCAACACATTGCGTACTGCATTGTCAACTACCGATTCTTTGACCTTGCCTGCTTTTACGAGATCTTCGAGCAATGGCCAATATACATGGCTCATCATGTCCATGTCAACACCTGCGTTGATTCCGTAAATGGCCGATTCGTCCAAGGTCTCGCAAAAGGCCTGCACCTTCAATTGCTCAATCGAATAATAGTCACTGACAACCATGCCCGTCCAGTTCCACTCATCGCGCAACAAATCGGTGAACAAATATTTGCTGGCCGAGGCCGGCATACCGTTGATCTCGTTGAAACTGGTCATAAAGGTGGCACAACCGGCATCAGCAGCAGCCTTGAACGGAGGCAACACATAGTCGTGCAGGGTTTCTGCCGAAATATCGGCCACATTATAGTCGCGACCTCCTTCGGTCATTCCGTATGCAGCGAAGTGTTTGGCGCAAGCGGCGATGGCCGACGGATCGGTCAGATCGTCACCTTGCAAACCTTTGACCATTGCCACACCCAAACGCGAAGTCAAATAGGCATCCTCGCCCAAACTTTCTGCCACACGACCCCAACGCGGATCACGCGTCACGTCAATCATCGGCGCGTATGTATGACGCACACCCACCGAAGAGGCTTCAATGGCAGCCACACGTGAGCCTTGCTCTATCAACTCTTCGTTGAAAGACGCAGCCTGACCCAACGGAATGGGGAATATGGTTTTGAAACCATGAATCACATCGCGGCCAAACAACAAGGGAATCCCCAGACGCGACTCCTCTACTGCCACCCGTTGCAATTGATTGGCAGTTTCGCCCGAACAGTTAAGCACCGAACCGACATGACCGTCGCGAATGTCATTCTCAAGACGTTCGGCTTGCCAACTGCCGTCAAGCAAGTTCAACTGACCGATTTTTTCGGCGAGTGACATTTTCGACAACAAGGCCTCAACCTCATCGGCATACGCATCTTTCGGTTTCTGTTGCTGACACGATACCAATCCTACAGATAGTATCGACAAGCAAATCAAAGAACGGATTTTCATCATAAATGTACTGTTATTTGTTTAATGTTAGCATCACGATTAAACACTTGCTCGCTTTGGGCAGCGCTCAAAGTATATCCTGCAACCTTGGCTGTTCCTGCGGCAGATGCGATTTCGATGCCCGAGCCACCATCTTTGCTATACACAAACGGAATGCCGCAATAGGTGAATTTGAGGGTCTTGCCACCGATGAAATCGCTGTCTTTGAGCATATCTGTCTTTATCGACAAAACACCCCCGTCGACATGGATACCCAACTCGAAGAAACGGTTGATGATGTCTTCTTTCACCTGACCGGTCATACCCGGTTGCTGTACTCCGGCCATCGACGGCGTGTGCGAGTACGGGTCGAATGGGAACGAGCCGTAGTTATCGGGCGACTTGTGAGCGCCAATACCGTCTCTGATAGCCCAGTAATGCGCTTTCAAGCGGTCAATGTCTTTTGCCGGAGCTCCGTCTTCAAATGCCTTTTGAATATTTTCGCCAACGGCGAGCAAGAGCTTCGATACCATGTGCCAGTAGATACAACCCAAACCTTCGTACTTGTAGAACGTACCGCTTCGACCGGTAAACGCCTTGTGATTGAACATGCGTTCGTACAAGTCGAGCAACGTCTTGCGGTCGGCAGCCGAAACTTTTTCGGGCAATTTGTCGAGCGCTGCAGAGAGGAAGTCTGCGTTATTAAAGTTGGCATTGAAGTGCAAATCGCCATGCAAGTCTTTGGTGATAATCTGGTTACCTGCCATTTTCAGCATGGATTGGACAACGGGCAACTTGGCGTCCTCTGCCGGAATATTGTTCTTTTCGAGAAAGGTAGCCAAACGCTTGGCCGGGTACAGAATGTAACTGTTCTGGTCGGCACGATACAAAGCGCTGTTGCGGAGAGCATCGAGCAAATCCGCTGCTTCGCCGGCTGACAATTGCAAAGAAGTCAAGACAGCCACCTGGCCTTCGAGCATTTCGTAGAGATAGTTGACCGAAACGGTGTTCTTACCGAACGAAACGAGGTTGTAAGCGTGATACATACCGTCTTCGCGCTTGTTGGCTTTGAGCGATTCGTCGAGATAACCCAACACGGTTTGGCAGAATTGCAGCAAATCGGCTTTGGCAATCGTCTGTTTTTTGCCAGAGAAAGCCTTGTACACTTGCGCACGGTATTTTTCTGCGGCTTGGCCCACGGCATCGATCACCACGCGGCGGCTCTTGTCGTCGAATCCTTTTGAGACAATTGCTTTCGAAGCCTCGAAAGCTTGCGACATAGCGGCAAAGAAGGCAGCCATTTCGGCAGAAACCTTGAATTCGTTTTGTGCCGAATCGCCATAAAGTTTTTCGATAAAGGCTACAAAGCGACGCATGTAGTATAGCGTTACCATCGAAGCTCCAAAGCCTACAAGGGCATTGTTGGCGTCGTTCCATTCAGGACGCAAGGTATTCATCCAAATACCGCCCTCGGGTATAAAGTTGCTCAATTTGGCGAGCAAAGTGACAAGGATTTTTTCGGTAAAGGTGGCCAACACCGGTTGGTCGTCTTTGCCCAATACCAAACGAGCATCAGAACCATATTTCGGTAATTTGGCGAAGATAGCCTTGTGCAAATCGTCTTCAAAATAAATCGAGTCCTTGGGGTTTGCCACAATTTCCTTATACGTTTTCAAACGATAAGGCACATTGGCGTATGCAAACATTTCGTTGTTGAGGAACGACTCGAGCGACTTCGGATAGTACTTGCGCGAAAGCTCCATGAGTTTCAGCAAGTAAATCATTTGGTGGTCACCCCAGTATCCGATGTTCGACCAAGGATCATCGGGGACGATCACTTCCCAGTCAATGCCTTCGCTGGTTACTTTGTAAGGGTTGTAACCATCAACGGTCGTGGCATTGAGGAATTTGGCAATGATGCCGTTGATGTAGGCGGGATACGACAACGACAAGGCCTCCCAGTTTTGGAAGATGTCGCGCCAGTTACCCTGATACGAAATCAACTTGTTACCGTTGGCATCGTTAACCTTGATGTTGAACAAGTTCCAAGGACGCGAGGGATCGCCGTGACGACGTCCGAAGGTCAATGGCAGATATTCTTGGAACAAACGGTAGAGTTGTTGGTCTTTTTGTTGCAGCACCTTGGCTTCCAATTCTTTATAGGCAATTTTTACAGGCAGCGCCTTCAAGAAACCCTCATGTTTGGCAGCCAACGGTTTGTTGAAGATACCCACGTGTTTGGCAAACGCCGCACTTTGAATCTGATAGTCGTCGCAATAGAAACCGCCACGCATGGTGTTGAACAAAGTGTTGGCGAAATGACGCGCCATGTCATGCTCGTCAGCCGTTTCTTGAATACCATCT
Source organism: Paludibacteraceae bacterium (assembly GCA_017614195.1). Lineage (GTDB taxonomy): Bacteria > Bacteroidota > Bacteroidia > Bacteroidales > Paludibacteraceae > Enterocola. The sequence continues at coordinate 5,517 of JAGACJ010000016.1, read as the reverse complement.
ACTTGACCCACAATACCCAACAGGGTTTTGGTCCCCTTTGCCACTTCGGCTTCGATTTGGGCAGCGATGTCTTTCGTTTTGGCGATGAAATCCATCAACGCACGTACCGCCACAGCGTCTTGTGCCACTTCGGCCACAAAATACCACACTTTTGAAGCGCCCTTCGCCAAATTGAACGAGGCGTGCGCCATCATGGCGCCACGTACACCTTTGGCCTCGGATTCGGGCGTAATTTCGCCACCGAAACGGAACGCATCCAACTGAGTGGAAGACAACAAATAATCGACCTTGTCGAAACCGGTGTTCCAAACGGTATTGACGCGCAACGACTCACTCGGCTCGGCACGGTCAACCATAATCGACTCCATGCGCAACAGCACCAAGTTCGATTCTTTGACCAACTCGGTCTTTTTATAAGCGTCAACCAACGTCGAATAAGTGTTTTGCGTCAAACGATTGGTACCGGCAGGCAGCAGGTTCTGCAATCCGTCGACAATCTCGACTTCGACTGCACCACCGGCATCGTTGGTCAAGATGCTTTTCTTAATCCAGCCGAAACGGTCGGCGTTCATGTAACTGTAGGTAAACGTCAGACCCAGATCGATGTTCTTCTCTGTAAATCGGATTTTGTTTCCCACCGTACTTTTGGCAATGGAGCGCTCAACGTTATAAGCGCCTTTGTTACGCGATGAGAACGGCTCCCACAAGTAACTTCTACCAGCTTTGCCTACTCGCAAGATCGTTTTGCTGCCAGTCCACTCCGACGATTCGGTAATCTTGTCGTCGGTATAGTAAGGGAACAAGGCAAAGTCGGGGCTGACACGGCCGGCAGTCACACCACCCGACGATGACAGATACATCCACAAATCCGACTCACTGGCTATGCTGATAAAAAACGGTTGCATGGCATCGTATCCCGTAATACGGTAATACTTTTCGCCGTCGATATTGACAAACTCGCCTTTTACTTTTTTCTCGCCCTGCTGTACAGGGTTGTTTCCTACAAACAATTCCATAAAAATTGTATCTCGTTTTGTTATTGTTTACTACATAAATTACGCCTCGGTAGCACGACGTGCCTCGAGATCAGCTTTCATCTGCGCCTCCATTTTCGGGGTCAACACATAGAATGCCATGACAATGGCACACGATGCATACAAGGCACCCGGGATAATCGACACCAGCAATCGGATGCCCAAGATAGCGCTTTCGGGTTGTGCCAAAGCGTCGGGTACATAGTTCGACCAAGTCAGAATCCAGCCGGCAAGCGCTGCACCAATCGCCCAGCCTACTTTTTGCGAGAACACGGCAGCCGAGAAGCACAATCCGGTCGTACGACGGTTAAGTTTCCATTCGCCATAGTCAGCAGCGTCGGCAATCATCGTCCACAGCAAAGGTACTGCGGGAGCGTACGCCATCTTTGCCAAAATATTGAAGGTATATACACCGACAAGGTTGTCGCCAGCGGCATAAATCAACGCAAAGAAGATACCCGACAAAATGGAACTGCCCATATACACTTTCTTATTACCAAAACGTTTGGCCAACGGTTTCGAAAGCGGCAAGGCCACAATCAAGGCAACCGTACCCAGCACGTTGAACAACTGCACATTGGTAGCGTCGCCAATGAAATATTTGAAATAGTAGGCAATGGCGGCATTTTGCATGGCAAACATGATGAACGACACAATGCCCACACAGGTCAGCACAATCCATGGTTCGTTTTTGAATAAGTATTTGAAATCTTTTGCAACTGAATTGTCTTGCTTTGCAGGAGCAGGAATGCGTTCGCGCGTGGTCAGGAAGGTAATCAGGAAGAACACCAGACTGAGCACGGCAAACACGGCCACCGTCCACTGATAGCCGAGCGCTGCGTTGGCGGTATCGGTTTTGATCAGCGACATAAAGCCTTGCGAAGCGATTTCCTCGTTACCACGGTTACCAAAGTAGTTTACAAAATACAATGCCAAACCGGTAACCACAAATTGTCCGAGATAAGCAGCGATAAAGCGATAGGTGTTCAAGCTGGCACGCTCGGCACTATCGCCCGTCATCACGGCACTCATCGACGAATACGGCAGGTTGACGAAAGCGTATGCCGTACGCAACAACAAGCAGGTAATAGCCGCATAAACGATAATGCCGGTTGCCGAGAACGGCGGCGTGGTGAAGGCCAGAACCGCTAAAATTGCGTATGGAACGGCACCAAACAGCAAATACGGACGGAATTTACCCCAACGCGTGTTGGTACGGTCCGAAATAATGCCCACGATAGGATCGACTACGGCATCCCAAATACTTCCGGCAAACATAATCCAACCGGCAACTGCAGGCGAAATGCCATAAACATCAGTATAAAAAATCAACAACCAGAAACCGACAAGATCCCACACAAAGTGCGAGGCGGTATCTCCTAAACTATATCCGATTTTCTCTTTTACGGATAATCTGTCATTACTCATTTTACTCGTTATTTATTTGTTATTATTCGTCATATAAATAACCAAAGGCGTTGAAGACTCTCGTAAAAAGAATCTCCAACGCTTCGGTTCAGGGGGTTATCTATGCCGCAATGGTTGCAACATATACGCTTATTGTTTGATGATTAACTGCTCGCCGCGGTCGCCACGCTGGTAAAGGCGAATGTAATCGATATACATCTTAACGGGAGTTCCGTCGGCGGGAAGCGCCGTTTCGGTAATCTTCACAAAATTTTCGAAATCGTCGGTGATGACCGGTGCATATTTTTCGGGAGCGGGAAGACCAGTGAAATAACCACCCACAGCCAAGTTGCTCACAATGTAGAACGGTTTGTGGAAATAGCGACTCGGTGTGTTTTTCTCTTTGTTGCCGGCAATAGGCAGCGTAAAGTAAGGCTTAACGTCAGGATATTGGTCCTGATCCACATACATGGTAATCGAATCAGGCGTCCAATACAGCGTGAAGGTGTGGAAACTGCCTTGCAAGGGGTACGGATTGATGTGGTGTTCGCCGTGATTGGGATAAGCACCGTCGTTAAAGTCCTCTCCCCAATGGCAGGCACCATTGAAATAGCGGTCTTGTGCGTTGGCGGCGATGCCGTCGCGGTGTCCCATTTCGAGCATGTCGATTTCGCCGCATTTGGGCCAAACCACACGACCGTTCTTTTTGTTTTTGCGTTTTTGGCGGTCAACGGTATCGTCATTGCCAAGGTCTTTCACCAAGTCGTTGCCCAACAGCCAGAATGCCGGCCACAAGCCATCGGCAGTATAAGGCATCTGCACGCGGACTTCCAATTTTCCGTAGCGGAAAGCGATTTTGTCTTGTGTGTTGATACGGGCAGAGGTTGCAGGACGATTCTTGTAGTTCTCTTTCATGGCGTTCAACACCAGGCAACTTACGCCCGAAGGATGTTGCTCAATGGTAACGTTCTTCGGAGTGTAGTACTGCATCTCGGCATTGCCGCCACCACGCGCGTTGTCTTCCAGATTCCAGTACGTGGCATTGATTGTCGGATCGTTAAAGTCGTCTTCCCAAACCAATTCGTACGATTTGGCTCCAAAAGCCATTACCGGAGCCAAAGCTGCTAACAAGAGCAATTTCTTTTTCATCTTTCGATAGTATTTTAATTTATTATTCGCTTTAACATTTCTATGACACACCACACAGCTAAAGGTTTATTCCTGGCGCCAAGGGTCATACCCCGCAAAGATACTAAAAATCTATTAACTTTCAATATTCAAGCAGGCTTTATTACATCACCCAGCACAAAAATCAACGATACATTGCCACTTATTCACAAAATCAGCGTCCTACTGTTCCAAGGGCGTATGATATGACTCGTCGGGTGCATGATAGACACGGATGTAGTCGACATACATTTCCGCATGGCCGTCTTTCAGATCCATGGCGGTGATTTTGGAGGGATCTTTGATTCCGGTATAGTCGCCACCCACAGCCAGATTGAACATGAAATAGAACGGTTTGTGGAAATACTGCGGTGCATTGTTGGCCTGCCCCTCCACAATCCTGTCGCGCGAAATACACAGCGAAAAATACGGCTTTTGGTACGGATAACGGTCCAAATCGACATAACAGTTGATGGAGTCTTGTGTCCAAATCAGCGTATATAGATGAAAATCGCCGTCTTGCAGAGAATAATCGATTTGCTTGAAACGGCTCGAATACCAATGGGTTCCGTTTTCCCAACCGCTACCCCAATGGCAGGCTCCGTTGATATAGGATTCTGATTTTTCGACTGTAGACATACCGGCCGACGCACCCGCCTCGAGGATATCGATTTCGCCACACGAAGCCCAACCGTGACCATTTCCGACATCAGTTCCCATCATCCAAAACGCAGGCCACAAACCTTTGTAGGTCTTTGGCAAGAGAATAGAGGCCTCGACACGACCGTAGGTAGTCGACACCCAATCGGTCCAATCACCTACCTGCGTGCTGATCTTGCCAGAGGTGATATAACGGTTATGCTCGTCACAAGTGTCGCGCTTGGCGGTGATAATCAAACAGTTTTTGCCAGAAACGGGTTCCTTTCCCACCGATACGTTGCCGTTGTTGTGCTTGTAACACTGCAACTCGTTGTTATACGAATCGGTATTTTGAATCCACCAAACGGATTCGTTGAGGGCCTCGCCGTCAAAATTGTCTTCCCAATAAAGCTGGGTGAAGATGTCTTGATACGAAATAGCAGGCTCCTCGATGACAGGCTCATCGGGTTCGGGAACAATCGGAGCGTCGGTCGAGCAGCCCCACAACATCAAGGCCATAGAAACGGCCGTAAAAGAATACTTTTTCATGTGTATGTTTGTTATTGTATGTGTGTTAACAAGCAAAATAGAGCAGGAACAAGTATCATAACTTGCTCCCGCTCTATTAAGGTTTTGGGTTCGCGTGTACTTACTTTTGGTAAATGCGCACGTAGTCAATCAACATTTGTGCCTCGTATCCGTTGGCTTCGTTGAAGGCGGTAATGCCGTTGATGTTGGTAATCCCCGGAAAATGGCCGCCTACGGCAAGGTTGAGAATCACAAAGAAGTCTTTGTGGAAATAACAACCGGTATCCCAACAAGTACCAATGGCATGCGGCCCGTCGGCAGGCACCTCTATGCCAATGGTGTAATAGGGCGCCACATTGGGATATTTGTCAAGGTCGATGTACGTGTTAATCTGCGTTTCATCCCAAATCAAGGTAAACAAATGGTATTCACCGTCTTGCACACTGTATTGATACGTAGACGATTTGCCGTAATTTGGATAATTGCCATCTTTGTAATACCCCCAGTGACAAGCACCGTTCAAGTATTTCTCCGATTTGTCGACCGAGCCGAAGCCACCTTGATTACCCATCTCAAGGATATCGATCTCACCACATTTGGGCCAACCGACACTGTTGTAGTCATTGCCCATCATCCAAAACGCAGGCCACAGTCCTTTGTAGGTTTTAGGCAACTTGATAAGGGCTTCGACCTTACCGTGCATGTAAGCCACCTTGCCTTTGGTATTGACACGACCCGAAGT
>JAGACJ010000157.1 GCA_017614195.1 Paludibacteraceae bacterium | reverse complement strand
TCAAGTATGAACAATTTGAAGAAATCCGTAGCGATGTTGATCGGGATGCTGACGCTGGCCTCTTCGGCGTTTGCCTTGAACGATCACATTTTGGTTGGTTACTGGCACAATTTTAAGAATGGTGCCGCCAACGGAATGAAACTTTCGCAGTGCCCTACTTATTGGGATGTGATTAACTTGTCTTTTGGCGAGCCGACTTCGCCGACCGACGGCAACATTGTCTATAACCCGACGGCCGACAACATTTATTCGAGTGCCGCCGAGTTCCAAGCCGATGTCCAACTGGTGCAGTCGCGTGGTCAGAAAGTGCTGCTTTCGATCGGTGGTGCCAACGGTCAGGTGCGTCTCGAAACCGAATCGGCCCGCAACACCTTTATCACCCAAGTCGAGAACATCTGCCGTACATACGGTTTGGATGGCTTGGATGTCGATTTCGAAGGCAACTCGATGTCGTTCAACGAAGGCGACTGCGATTTGGCCAATCCGACTACGCCGGTCATCAAAAACCTGATTTATGCGTTGCGCAAAATTTGCAACGACATGGGCGATGATTTCTTGCTGACCTTTGCGCCGGAGACCTTCTTCGTACAGCAAGGCTATAGCTACTATGGTACGACCTGCTGGGGCTGCGACAAGCGTGCCGGCTCGTTCTTGCCGGTGTTGTATGCGTTGCGCGACCGTCTCGACTGGCTGCAGGTGCAATACTACAACTCGGGCGTGATTCCTTCGCCCCAAAACCCCGGAGGTGAAAGCTGCGGTACCGAGGATTTTGTGGTCAATCTGGCCAAAATGCTGATGGACGGCTTTACGATTGCCAACCAAAACGGCTCGTTGTGCGGTCCGACCAGCTTCCCCGCTTTGCGTCAAGACCAAGTGGTGCTGGGCGTGCCTTCGGTAACCGGTTCGGCCGGTGCCGGCGTGCTGACCACCGACCAATACAAGAGCATCGCCAACAAACTGCGTGCCGCCGGTTACGGCAACATGCGCGGCTTTATGACCTGGTCGGTCAACTGGGACGAGCAGTACAGCCGACAATGGTCGGCGCCGATGGCTGCGTACATCGCCGAGTGGAACGGCAATGCTGGAGGAAACAATCAAGGTGGCAACAACCAAGGTGGTGACAACGGCAACAACCAAGGTGGCGATACCTCTGGCAATAATAACGGTACGTCGGGTAACACTGGTAACGATGCTTGCAACCTTGTTTCGTCGCTGACACCTTCGATTCCGGTTTATACAACCGATTGGAACAATACGGTGGCTGGTTCTACTTCCACTAACGGTTCTACTTACACCTTTACGTTCCCGACGGCTACCGACGATGTTTGGAAAACACAAGCCAAACTGACTCCGGGTAGTGCGTTAAACCTTTCGTCGGGTACCGAATATGTCTATTCGATGACGATTACGCCTTCGTTCTCGATGAACGGTGTGTATGTAAAGGTCGAAGACGGTAACAGCCATTCGTTGGGCGATGCACAAGTCAACCTGACTGCTGGTAATGCGACCAACTTCTCGTGGACGGCTACCGCCTCTGCCAATATCAATAACGCCTATATCATTTTGGGCGTGGGTAATCATCCTGCGAACGCTACGCTGCAAATCAGCAATGTGGTTGTCAAAGCTACATCGTGCGGCAATGAAGGCGGCAACGAAGGGGGTGAAAACGGCAATAACAATGGTGGCGAAGGTGGTAACAATAATGGTGGCTCGGGCGACTGCTCGGCCTACGAGCAGTACAATAGCGCTCTGGCGTACAATGTGTATGGCGAGCACGAAGGTGTGCAATTCGCTTACAACGGCAACGTCTATACCATTACTCCGGGCAACTGGGTTCCCGCAGGATGTACCCCAGACGGTGCCTACTCGTCTCTCTGGACCTTGGTCGGCCCTTGCGGTGCTACGGGCGGCAATGGCGGCGAAGGTGGTAACGGAGGTGAAGGTGGCAACGAAGGCGGTGAAGGCGGCAATGGCGGCGTTGGCAATGACCGTGTGCTGACCAAATGCCTCAAAAAACACCTGCTCATCGGCTACTGGCATAACTTTAACAACGGTGCGGCCAACGGCCTCAAACTTTCTGAGGTAAATCAAGCTTACGATTTCTTGAATGTATCGTTCGCCGAAACGTCGCCGACCGACCGCTCGGTTCCGACTTTTGTGCTCGACAACTCGATTTATGCCAGCGAGGCAGCGTTTATCGCTGATATTCAGACTTGCCAGGCCCGCGGCCAAAAAGTGAACTTGTCGATCGGTGGTCAAAACGGTATCATTTCGGTGACCAACGATGCCGAGCGTATCAAATTTGAAAACGCGCTCATCGCCATTATCGAACACTATGGTTTTGACGGTTTGGATATTGACTTTGAGGGCGCTTCGGCCGGTGGCAACAGCAACTCGTTTATCAACCCCAATGCAACCACTCAATTGATGGTTACCGCACTTCGCAATATCTGCGATCACTTTGGCGATAACTTTATCCTAACTATGGCGCCCGAAACCGCTTACGTGCAGTTCGGTATCGGTGCTGGTTACGCTCCCGCCTACCTGTCGTTGATTTACGGTTTGCGCGACAAGTTGACCGTACTTCACGTACAATTGTACAATACGGGTTCTTGCATCGACATCAACGGCAACAATGCCCAACCGGGTAGCGCCGACTTCCTTGTGTCGATGTGCGAGGCCATGCTGCAGGGCTTTACCAACTGTGGCGCACAATTCCCGGCGTTGGCCGAGGATCAGGTGGCCATCGGTGTTCCTTCGGGGGCTGGCGCTGCCGGTAGCGGTATCGTTTCGGTCGACGAAATGAAGAAAGCCTTGAAATACCTGATTACTGGTCAGAAATCGGCTGGTATGAACTATACGACCCGCAAAACCTATCCCGACTTCAGAGGTTTGATGACCTGGTCGGTTAACTGGGATTGCGCCAACAGTTATGCGTTGGCCAACGGAATCAGTGCCTACTACAACGAGATTGGTAACCCGATGGTCAATTGCGACGACGTTCCGGCCGATACCGAGTCGCCTTCGACTCCGACCAACTTGAACGGTACGCCTGCCGAAACTTCTGTGGCTTTGACATGGAACGCTTCGACCGACAACGTCGGTGTTCGCGGATACCGCATCTACGTCGGCAACAATGTGGTTGGTACGACCACTTCGACCTCGTACACGGCTACGGGCCTGACCGCTTCGACGACCTATACCATTTCGGTGGAGGCATACGATGCCGCAGGCAACAAGTCGGGCAAAGTGTCGGGCCAGTTCACTACGCTTGAAGCTCAAAACCAAGGTGGCGAAGGCGGTAACGAGGGTGGAAACGAAGGCGGTAATGAAGGCGGCGAATGCACCGTTCCAGCTTGGAACCCTGCCAGCAACTACCAGACACCGGGCGAATTGGTATCGTACAATGGTAAAGTATATAGCTGCCTGGTATGGTGGACCACGGCCGGTCAAGCTCCTGATGTAACTCCGACCCAATGGCAGTTTGAATACAATTGCGGCGAAAGCGGCAATCAAGGAGGCGAAGGCGGTGAAGGCGGTGAAGGTGGCAACCAGAACCCCGATACCGGCATTGACTACGAAAATGGTAAGAAATTTGTGGTTTACTTCCCGAACTGGGGTACTTACAATGCCGCTCACTTGAACATTACCGTGGGGATGATTCCATGGAACAAGGTGACCCACATCAACCATGCCTTCTACGAGGTGGCCAGCAACTTTACGTTGCAATCGACCGATGATTTTGCTGATTTGGACAAGTCCTTTGACCACTCCGAAGGCTGGGATAACCCCAACCGTCTGGCAGGTCACTTGGGCGAGTACAAATACTACAAGTCGCAATACCCGTCGGTTAAGGTGTTGATTTCGGTCGGTGGTTGGACGCGTGGCAACAACTTCCATGCCATGGCCTTGACGGCTCAAGGTCGTGCCACCTTTATCAACAGCTGTGTGGCTTACCTCAAGCAATACACTTTCCTCGACGGTATCGATATCGACTGGGAATATCCAGGCGTTGATCGTGCCCCTGATTCGAACGACGCAGCCGACAGAGGCTGTCCGGGCGGTCCGGAGGATGCGGCCAACTATGTATCGCTGTTGCGCGAAATGCGTCAGGCCTTTGATGCCAACGGCTTGTCCGACAAGTTGGTAACCATCGCCGCATCTATCAACCAAAACACGATTGCACAAGGTGCCAATCCGGGCGACTATGCACAGTATGTCGATATTATCAACCTGATGAGCTACGACGTTCACGGTGCGTTCGAACGCACGACGAATCACCATGCTCCGATTTATCCGAGCCCCAACGATCCGTCGCCCACTGCCGTCGAAAAGCAATTCAACGCCAAAGACGCTTGCGACTTCTTCGTATCGTATGGTGTGCCCAAATCGAAACTGACGGTCGGCTCGCCCTGGTACTCTCGTGGTTGGAAGGGTGCTGCCGCAGGACCTAAAAACGATGGTTTGTATCAGAACGCTACCGGTTACCTCCGCGGTACTTGGGACGATCCTTCGACTCCGACTCCGGGTGGACAATATCCATGGTGGTATGTCAAGACATTGGAAAACAGCGATGGTTGGGTAAAATACTACGACAATATCGCTCAGGCTCCGTATCTGTATCGCGCAAGCGACGGAGGATTCCTGACCTACGAAGACGAGCAATCGTTGGCCAAACGCTGTGATTTTGTCATTGACAACGGCTATGCAGGCATCATTGTATGGGAGATCTCGGGCGATGACCTCAATGGTAGCAAAACAATGACCAACATTGTGTATAACAAGTTGTATCTCAATAATCCCAATACTGAGATTGAGGAAGCAGAAGATGCTGAAACCACGGCTTTCAATTGTCAGGTTTATCCCAATCCGACTACCGACTTGTTGTATGTCCGTGCTTCGGCTGGCGCTGTTGCCCGCGTGATGACGCTCGACGGTCGTGTGGTAATCACCGACAATCTTGAACAAGGTGTCAATACGATGCAAATGGGTGCGTTGAGCACGGGTATGTATCTGCTGTACCTTGAAAGCGAAGGTTCCAAACAAATAATCAAAGTTTCGGTTAAATAAGCCGAAGAGGTGAGAATCCCCTAAAAGTTTTTTCATAAGTGCGAAGGCCGGTGCCGCGAAAGCGGAGCCGGCTTTCTTTGTGTGTGGATTTTGATAAAAAACAACCGCAAAATTTGCAGAGAAAAGTGTAAAAAATGACCGCAATATTTGCGTAGTAAATATTTTTATTATATTTTTGCTGTGAATATGAATGATTGTATGTTTATATGGAAAGATGAAAATTGGCCTCATTTCCAATGGGATGAACTGGTTATTGGCCGAAATTTGCAGCAAATACGTTTTCTCCAAGGAAAACTATTGGGGGCGATTAGCTCATTCGATGAAGAGACGAAGATTCTTTTGTTTGCTGATTCTATTGTGAATGAAATAGTACATTCTTTGTCTGTTGGCAGAAATGAGATTGATGAACATAGTGTGTATTCTTCCATTGCTTGGATAATGGGACTTGATGTGGCGGGCAAGGGAAGTAGAAACAGGTATCTTGATGATGTTGTTGAATCGGTATTGGATTCGCTATCAAATTATAGTATGCCGATTTCCAGTGATGCGTTATTAGAATGGAACAAAAAATTCACATGGTGTTTTCCCTGTTGTCAAAGAATTATTGACAGTTGTGGTTGGCGTTTGAATGACTATCAATTTGATTCTGGTAAGTTTGGTAATAAGAAAGTTTTTTATGAAGCGCCACCAGCCGCATTGATTGAAAACATGGTTTATGACTTCCTTTATCGTAATAATGGGAACAATGATATAGATCAGATATTGAAAGCTGCTAAT
>JAGACJ010000156.1 GCA_017614195.1 Paludibacteraceae bacterium | reverse complement strand
GGTCAAAAATACTAACTTTTTCATAGCTGATGATTTTTTTAGGTCAACAACAACCAACGCGGCGTAGCCGCTAACATCCAACAATCTTAATGGATCATCGAGTTGTCTTTAGTTGTCGGCAGTTGTTGACTGACCCTTTTAACCATTCGACTGGTCGTACTCGTCGGCGCAGACGTGCCAGAGGTACTGACGGAAGGTCTTGTAGCCCGTCTCCTTCTGGGCATTGAACGCTGCGGTGTCCGCCGCGATGGTGCTCAGGTTCTTCTTGCGGGCTGCCACGGCCGTGCCGATAGCGCCGAAACGGTTACGTGCCAGAGTCTCGTCAGAGCTGACGGGAGTGCTACGCTTGTACGCGTCAGCCGGCTTGACGTACGCACGGGTGCAGTTCGGGTTCGTGGTAGCCGCCTCGCGGTGCGTACCGATCAGGTAATCGCCATGCGAGTGCCCTTCCTCCTTCTTGGGTCTGGTCAACGCACCCTTCACATAATCGATTGCCGAGTTCCATTTAACAATAGCCACATCATGCCCGCCATGCTTAACCTCCGGCAGGCGTGGAGGATTTAAGTATTTCAAAGATCGCTGCTATCCGGTAGCATGCCTGACACGCTCAACCGAAAAGCGGTGCAAAGATACGGCAATCTTTCGGCATTTCCAAATTTCCACCTTCGCAAAAGTCATCACGGTGACTTTTTCGCCAAATCGTAGCCTGCGTAATCCGACAGATCCATCACTTCGGTTATATATAGCCATTCCCGTGCATTCAGGGCGTGACAGTATTTCTTGCCGAAACGCCGGCTTTTCTTCCAGCCGCAGAGCAACGTGTTCAGTCCTCGGATGCCTACTTTGGCACCTATGGCACGGTCAAGGTTCCGTGCGAGTTGTATTTTGGTGATTCGTTCCATAACAAACATTGATAAAGGTTCGACAAAACTACGATAAGACCCCGACAAAGTCTGCCGTTTTTGCCCGTGAGGGCAGTTTCCTCCGCGTGTTGTAGTACGCCTGCAGGATGTACTTCCGCAGCTGTTCATCGTTGTCGGTGAGGCTGTATAATCGTCCGTAGAGCGTGCCCACGCGTTTCTTGATCGCTTCGCGCTGATCGATGGCTTCGCGCATGTCGCCCATGGCTACTTGAATATCTGCCGTACACCGTTCGATGACGCGTTGCGGTCGCGGCAGATTATCGTCGCCCAAGGGTCTGAAACTGACTACCGTCTGCCCTGACGGAAGTGTGCGAAATACAGCGTTCCCATACGTCCCCGACAGCGCTTGCACCGGCTGATCGGGTTTGAATGTCACTCTTGCCATGGCTCGAAGTCTCCTAATATCTGCATGTTAAACAATTCTGCTTCGCGGCGCGTGTACAACCCGCCACTGCCGTTGTATATTGCCCTGACGATCGGCTCGTCGGGCAACGCCCGCGCACCGTTGAGGTTCTGCGGCTCAGGTTCGGGAAAATCCTGCACCCAATAGAACGGGTTCTTCTGTGGCGCACCATTGTCGTTGAGGTATCGTGCCATAGCCATGCGTGCCGCCGGAGTACGCTTGACCCACTGTGTGAACGTCACGCCTTTGCGGTCATGCGCAAGGTCTAAAGCGAGGAAATGGCGCCAGAAGGTCTCGCAGTATTCGATGTACAAAGTTCTATAGTCCATAATAAAATTATTTTCAAAATGCTAAAGGTCTAAAGGCCCGAACGCCAATACTATATGTTTAGACCTTAAGACCTTTAGACCATTTTATTTTTTCTTTTTGGTTCTTTTTCTTTTTGCCGGTTTTCCTTACTTGCTCATATAAGCGATTACGAACTTATACTCCAAGCATTTCGGGTGGGCTTTTGCGAGTTCTGCCTCGTATTCCTCTGCTTCCTTTGTTTTCTTTTCGATTTCTTTCATCAAATCTTTGTATTTCTTGAGTATCGGATCGTTGAGATGCTTGCTCATCCAGTTGCAGGAGGCCGGACGTTGCACGCGGATCTTGTAGATCTTATCTCCGCAGATGTATACCACCGTGCCCTTAAAATCCTTGGTGTCAGGATTGGAGTCGAGTTTGCTTTGCAGCTCCTCGGCCGCGAACGGACGCAGCTTGTCGGCTTCACGTTTGTACTCTGCAGCCATTGCTGCCTGTTCGCAGAACGATTGCACGTTCTTCTTGATTTCGCTTCTCTTCAGGGTTAGCTCATTCTTTTTTGTTGCCATAATTTTAGTTGTTTAATAGGTTAAAAATTACGGCTACCGGTAGCCTTGGTTTGAAGACACCCCACTGCATGGTATTTGTGGGGGCCCCGTTTGAAATTTCGATGCAAAGATACGGCGTTGGGGGCAAAAAAGAAACGACAAATGTCGCCATCTTGTCGCCTTTTGTCGCCTTTTGCAATTTTCGTATGATTTTGGGCTGAAATTGCTCCGATTTTAGTGTCTTTGGATGTTTCTTCCGAGCGATTTGACATCCACCACCCACCCGAACTCGTCCGTGAGCCTGTCGCACAACTCCCTGCGTGAGTGCGTCGCGCAATAGGTCTTGAATATACTGTCTTTCTGCTTGCGTTGGTCGATATACTCGCGCACGGCATTGTAGTCGCCCTCCTCGGGATACATCGCCGGGAGATACGAGTGACTGGACAGTTCTTCGATCTTGCTGGCGTTGTTCGTCAGATCTGTTTGTGCGCCAAACATGTCGTTGTACGCCTCATCGAGTTGGCGGATCAGTTTGTCGCACGCTTTTCTTGACAGGACGAGCGATTGTTTGGGCTGTGCCGTATTGCGCAACTCGCACAGGTAATCCAACGCCGCTGCAATGCGTCGTGACGAATTCAGTATGTGCTCGTTTGCGTTAGCCATTCATTGTCAGTATAATACGGCAGAACACCGACATTCAGCAATGCCGATCGGTTGTTTTCTGTTACTATGCGTAATCAATTACGCATAGCTAACGGAAATGCAAAGATAATTTGAGATAGTGCTATAACTTGTCACAAGCTACAAAAAAATGCACGCGGGGTGCATTTTTCGTAACATCTGTCATCTAGTGATGACAAAACGGCAACTTTGTGCCTTTGGATAGCAGGGAATGAGGAACGGATAATCAAATCGCAATTTAGTGCAAATTTGCACCAAAATACGGATAAATATTCGTTGACGCTACAAAAATGGCTAAAAAAAACGGAAGCGTCCCATGCACTTCCGTTATGAGAATATCAGCAATAGCAGCCGACTATTTGCTGCTTTTTCTGCGGTTGCAGTCGCGGCAGAGCATTTGGCAGTTACTTGCGACAGTGCGCCCGCCTTCGACCCAAGGCGTTATATGGTCGGCTTCCATCTGCTCTATCTCGAAATGTTTGCCACAAATAGGGCAGATGCCGGCCTGCCGTTCATAAACCTCACGTTTGGTATTGTCGTCAAATGCACGGATACCAAGGTGGCGTATATCGTGGTCGAAAATATAATGGAAAATGCCCGACTTTTTCTGCACATCGCTATCTTGCATCAGATAGGCGACCTCCAAACCGATAGAGGTGGCTGTAAGCGTGGTGTCGCGGTATTGATTGTAGAGTAATCCCCACTCGACGCCTTTCATTTCTTTCTTGTACTTTCGTCCGAAGAGTTTTTCAACCCAATGAATGACATCCTGGTAGTATTGCCAAATCTGGTCGGCATCCGTATCGTGTTGATGTTGAGCCATATACTGCTCGATAGTCAGTCTTTGTGCATCACCAATCCATTTGAGTGCTTTCTCAAAGTAATCCTGGCGGATAGGCGAACCGCTCATATAATCGGAGCCAATCTTGTACGCCACGCATCCAGACTTGGAGAAACGCCGTTTGGCTTGTGTCACCCATGATCCCGAATAGATGGCATTACGGATTTCCTGGTCGGTCAGTTTTTCGCCGGCGATGTTGATAGTCTGAAACCATTTGAGTTTCTCTTCATCTGTACCCTCGCAGATATAGATTTGCAGTTTGTAGTCGAGAATACGGTTTTGCTGCTCTTCGGTCATGTTACTGAATCCCAGCAAGTTACCGTCAAAAAGCATCATATACTCGCCGGCAATAAACGAACAAATAGAAATCGTCCGTTGCTGCCCGTCGAGCAGTTCGTACTCAATGCCGTCTGCGCCATCTGTTTTGACCCAATACATAACGTTTAGCGGGAAGTTTTGCCAAACGGTATCCATAACGGCATTACGTTTTTTCTCGTCATAGACGAACTCTCGTTGGTATTTAGGGCGTATATTCAATCGTCCGCCGTAACCGACGATTCCTTCTTCTTGAATACTCAAATCGTTGTACCCCGCGCACAATTCCCGCACGCGAATTTCATGCAATTCTATTTTCATGGCTTTTGTGGTTTTTTATTGCGAATTAAAATGCGGAAATACGTAGAGGCTCCATTAATATTGCAACAATGCCCATGTTCTTTTACAACACGATCATTTACATTGAAATAATCTAATAACAAATATCTATTAGCGGCATCTAATATTTCAAATTGATCTGGATTGTATTTATCCATATATGTAATTGGTACTCCCATTACACCTTCATAATCCATGGGGATATCTGCAACTTTGTCTACATTAATTGCATCAAAATTATCATATTTTGGATATTCTTCTGGAGTATAGTGTTTAAATAAATCTAATTGTTCATGGCGTTTTGGTATATCTAAATTCGTAAACCATGCTATAGCAGGTGTCTTTACGTAGTTTTCGTCAGGATTATAGCCTTTATTTTTAACATATTGACGATTTGCCTCCAGATTGTTTGCATAAGTCGTTTTAAAAACCATTGAAAGATTAAAACCATTACCTATCCATATTTTATTATCCTTTAGCAATGGAAATATTTCTTTATAAGTAATGGCATTCATATTGCCTAAAATGACAAACTTTTTATTGAATGTAATCAATTGTGCAATATATTCTCTAAAGAGAGAAAATGGAGGATTTGTAACCACAATATCGGCTTCTTTGAGCAATTCAATACATTCTTGCGAGCGAAAATCGCCATTCCCTTTGAGCAGAGAAAGCACATTCTTATCATTTTGAATCAAGTATTGTACATCAGCTAAATTTACCGCTCCATCATTATTGTAGTCCTGTACTTCTGTTATTTCTACTTTGTAGGCTATCTTTTTAGGCTCGGCTTCTTCAATCTCAAACAACAACGGTAGTTCATCTCCGGCAACAGGCGAACCATCATAGCAAGTGGCGATTAGTTTCTTGAGACCTAACTGATTAAAATTAAGGGCAAAATACTTGAAGAAATTGCTTTCATATGGATCGTCACAATTACACAACACCACTTTACCATTAAAGTGTTGTTTGTAGTGCTTGAGTTCTCTAGCGATGTCATCCAATTGGGTATAAAACTCGTCCTTCTTTGCTCTGTTAGCAGCTCTTAAATCTGCGTTTCCTGCCATAGATTGATAGTTGTTTTGTGCATACTATCAATCACAAAAGGACATAAAAAAGGTGTGAACCTCTATTCGCGTTCACGGAGGAGCCTAGGAAGAACCGCCGCCCTATACTTATAGAGATTCACACACAAGTGCGAATATTTAAGTATAGGTGGGACGTCCATAGGACTTCCGTGAAGCATTATCCGTTTCGTTAAGAAATCAGTTTCCTAGGCTTTTTCTTTTCGAACGCGAAAAATAGTAATTCTGTTAATCTGTATATGTCAGCGCAACTCTATGCGCTGTTTTATTCTTGCTTTTATTGCTTAAATTCTACAATCTTTGTTACCTTCTGTTGACTACTTCTATGTTTTTTTAACAAAAAAATGCATTTTTATGCAGAAATATTTGCATATATCATTTTATTTTTGTACTTTTGCATCGCAAAAGTTTATTGAGCGCGTGTGGCTCACTACCTGCGTCTGGTTGCATTCCGTTTTTACTTGTTGCAATTCAGCGGTACAGAGGTAAGGCTGAACGGAAGTCTTAGGTTAAGAGCGGGGTTTAACACACACCAACTCAATTTTACGCAGCCTGCCCCAATTCATCGGGCGGGCTGATTTTATTACATACACCTTCTTCCGTCCCATCCACTCTATCGTTGCGTTTATGTAACGTAGCTGAGCTTTTCATGATGGCTTTATCTTAATCGACTGCAAAGGTACGAAAAATATTTGACATTTGCAAATAAAAATACACAAGTGGCGGAAAACGCACAAATATTTTTCCGTTTTTGTGCAAGCAAACGCTCGGGTTATATAAAAAAACTATACATGAATTTTGCAAAAAGGACACGCGGAGGCAGGTCGGAGCACGATTTTGGCGGAAAAATTTGCAGATACGTGAAAATTTGCGT
>JAGACJ010000155.1 GCA_017614195.1 Paludibacteraceae bacterium | reverse complement strand
GTCGCCTTCGGCCTGAATGTTAAGGTTCATCAGCGCCGTGTCGCTCAGCGATTTGAAGAAGTGTAGGAACATTTCGGTCGGCATCTCGCCGATCTTTTCGCGATGGAACTCGGCCTTCCAAACCAGCCACGGGCGTCCGCCAAAATCGAGGGCCACTGAGCAGAGACTGTCGTCCATGGGTAGGCAGTAGCCATAGCGTTCGATGCCGCGTTTGTCGCCAAGCGCCTTGCGCAGCGCCTCTCCCAAGGCAAGAGCAGTGTCTTCGATGGTGTGGTGCTCATCGACCTCAAGGTCGCCTTTGACGTGAATGTCGAGGTCAAAACCTCCGTGTTTTCCGATTTGCTCTAACATGTGGTCAAAGAACCCCAGCCCGGTCGAAATGTCTGTTTTGCCACTTCCGTCAAGGTCAATGCGGATGGCAATGTCGGTTTCTTTCGTCGTGCGTCTGACCTCTGCCACGCGTTCGCCAGCAAACAGATATTCGGTAATGCGGTCCCAATCGGGGAATTTTTCGCTGCCGATGCGGATGGCGCGGCAGCCCATGTTGGCAGCCAGCTGCTCGTCGGTGGCGCGGTCGCCGATGACATAGCATTGCGACAGGTCGTAGCTCCCGTCCATATAGGCCTTGAGCAGACCGGTGCCCGGCTTGCGCGTGTCGAGCCCGTCGGCAGGGAAGGATTTGTCGATGAGGATGTTGTCGAAATCAACCCCTTCGCCATGAAACACCTCCAGCATTTTGCTTTGTACCGAGTCGAACACCTCCTGCGGGTAGGCGGGGGTGCCGAGTCCGTCCTGGTTGGTGACGATCACCAGCTCGAAATCCAGTTTTTCGGCAATAAAGTGCAGGTTGCGGATGACACCGGGCAGAAAGGTCATTTCTTCGAGCGAGTTCACCTGCTCGGTTACGGGCGGCTCCACGATGAGCGTACCATCGCGGTCGATAAACAGTGCTTTTTTGAGGGTTTTCATAGATGGATTCGTTCCTTGTGGTTTGACACAGTGCAAAGATACGTTTTTTTCTGGAAAAAGGTACACATTGTTTGCCTGGGTGTCCAAATATCGCTAAATTTGCTGATGTCTATGTCAAAACAATTCACCAAGATAGCCGTTCTTGCATTACTTGCCTGTGCCATATCCGTCTGGGCAGGTGAACCCGTCGAGGTCCATCCCGAAATCCAGATGTGTGTGGAATCGGCCAATGGAGAGTTTTTACTTACGCTCGAAAACCGCAAGCAAAACTATCGCCCCGAAGAGCTCGCCACTGCCGATACCGACATTTACTCACCCAAGTCGGTGAATATCCATCCCAATGGAAAAAAATACTATGTCAATTCGCTCGAAGGAGCCAAAACGGTGGTTTATGAAGCTGGGACGAACAATAAACTCAAGGTGGTCAACCATGTGTATGATGCCGGCGACTCGCTGTTGTGGAGCGCTCCGTCGGGCTATTTCCCGTTTACCCACTACACCGAAAATCTGAGCGAGTTTTACGGCAAGCCGGTCGAAAGCACTTTTACACACGGCGGGCGTTATCTGTGGATTCCGTTTTACCGCCGCAGTTATGATATCAATGCCCAGGACCCTTCGGCAGTGGCGGTGATTGATACCGAAACCGATGAGGTGGTGCGCTTGATGGAAACCGGCCCGCTGCCCAAGATGATAACTGCTACAAACGATAACCAATATTTGGCCATCACACATTGGGGCGATAACACGGTAGGGATTATTGACATCTCGTGTGACTCAATTGCCGATTGGCACTATGTGGCCTGTGTCGAAATCGGTCACAAACTCAAGCTCAACTATAGCCTTACCCAGCCGGTGAATCGCGACGTCAATAGCGGTTACTGTCTGCGCGGTACGGTCTTTACACCCGACAATCGGTATCTGCTGGTCGGCTGTATGAGCAAAGGCGGTGGGATTGCGGTGGTGGATATGAACGATTTTTCGTGGCTCGGTATCGTTCATGGCATGCGTTCGAACGTCCGCCATCTGATTATTCGAAACGGTTACCTGTATTTGAGCGCCAATGCCTCGGGCTATGTCCAGCGCATTCCCGTCAACGAGTTTTTGGATGCTGCGCTGAAAATGCAGGACAAGCAGGCTGTGGTGGACTCGTGGACCGACTGTCAGGTGGGCAAGGGGGCTCGGACGATTGAAATGACGCCCGACGGCTGTTATGTGGTGGCGGCATGCAATTTCAGTAGTCGCGTGTGTGTGGTCGATGCCGACGCCATGTGCGTGGTCGCCACCATCGAAGCTGACTCCTATCCCGTCGGTCTCGATATTTCGAAAGACGGCAGGTACATCTATACCACCTCGCAGGGCCGTTCGGGCCAAGGAGGTAACTGCGTCGATATTTTCAGAATGGACGAAATCGAGTTGCCCGACGGCGATTAGGCCATCGTACGCAACGACTCAATCAAAAGTTTGTTCTCCTCGGGCGTGCCGACGGTGATACGCAGGCAGTTGCCGCATTTGAGCACGGTGTGCCGGTTACGCACGACAATGGCCTCTTCGACCAGCTTTTTGTAGATGCCGTTGGCATCGGTCACTTCGACCAACACAAAGTTGGCGTCGGTCGGATAGACCTTGCGCGTGCAGGGTAGTTGTTGGAGGCTGACGATGAGCTTGGTACGCTCTTGCAACAGTATGTCAATGCGCGAGCGCGTTTCTGCCACTTCGTCGAGCCGTTTCGATACAAACTCCTGGGTTAGCAGGTTGATGTTGTAAGGGTATTTAACCTTGTTGTAGTACTCGAGCACCTCTTCGCTGGCAAATGCCATGCCGCAGCGTACCGAAGCCATGGCCCATGCTTTTGAGAACGTCTGCAAAACGATGAGGTTGGGGTAGTTGTCCAGCTCGCCGAGCCACGAGGCCTCGGAGGCGAAGTCGATGTAGGCCTCGTCTATGACCACCATGCCGTTGAATTCGTTTAACAAAACACGTAACTCATTACGGTTCAATAGATTGCCACTCGGGTTATTGGGCGAGCAGCACCAGATGACCTTGGTGTTGCAGTCGGTGGCGGCCAGCACTTTACGGGCGTTGAGTTCGAAATTCTCCTCAAGGGGAACTTCGCGGTACTCCACATTGTTGATGTCGGCACATACGCTGTACATGCCATATGACGGAGCAATGCCCACGGCATTGTCTTTGCCTGGTTCGCAGAAAATGCGGTAGGTCAAGTCAATCGGTTCGTCGCTGCCGTTGCCCAGCATAATTTGCGTCGGGCGCACATGCTTGAGCCGCGCGATTTTCTCCTTCAAAGCCGTTTGACGAGGGTCTGGATAACGGTTGTAAGGGGCTCCAAACGGATTTTCGTTGGCGTCGAGGAAAGCCTTGGCTTCGCCCTTGAACTCGTCGCGTGCGCAGGAGTAGGGTTTCAAGGCCAGAATATTCGGGCGGACAAAAGCAGCAATGTTCATAGCAGATCAATTTTTGCAAAGGTACGATTTTTTTCATCCTTTTGTGTTATCTTTGCGCCAAAATTACAAGACAGATGCAGATTGACCGACCGACAATTGACGCTTGGTTGCACCGCAACAACTATTCTGAATATGCGTTTCGCGGCGTGTTGTTCGATATGGACGGGGTTCTGTTCGATTCCATGCCCTTTCATGCCCGTTCGTGGCACGAGGCGTTCGCCGGATTCGGCATTGCCTTTTCGGAATATCAGGTCTATCTGCAGGAAGGCAGTACCGGCTCGCAAACCGTCAACGACGTGTTTATGGCGCAGAAGGGCCGCTATGCCACCGACGAGGAGATCAACGCACTTTATGAGCGCAAATGCGACCTGTTTCAGCAATATGCGCAGACCGTACCGATGGCCGGGGCGCACGAAGTGCTCGAAGCGGTGCGGCAGGCCGGGCTGAAAATCGGACTGGTCACCGGCTCGGGGCAGAAAAGCCTGATTGGAAAACTCAACCAATACTATCCTGGGATTTTTGATCCGAACAACATGGTCACTGCCTTTGACGTGCAACACAGCAAACCTCATCCCGAACCTTATCTCAAGGGAATGGTCAAATTAGGTATCCGTCCGGAGGAGACCATCGTTGTCGAGAATGCTCCGATGGGAGTGCGTGCTGCGGTAGCTGCCGGGGCATTGACCATTGGGGTCAACACGGGCATTCTCAAGCGCGAGGACTTGGCGCTGGCCGGGGCCGACATCGTGTTGGACAACATGCGTCAGGTAGAGGCGCTGCTGGGCAACTGATTTATTCCACCGTCACACTTTTGGCGAGATTTCGCGGGTAATCCACATCCAATCCTTTAGACACAGCAATGTGATAAGCCAGCAGCTGTAGCGGTACCGAGGCGATCAGCGGCTGGAAGCACTCGTGCGTGTCGGGCAGCTCGATTACATGGTCGGCATAGCGGCGGATGCTGTTGTCGCCGACGGTGGTGAGGGCGGTGATGCGTCCGCCACGGGCTTTCACTTCCTGAATATTGCTGCGCAGTTTGTCGAGGAGCGTTTCGCGGGTGGCAATCACAAACACCGGCATCTCCGAGTCGATCAGTGCGATGGGGCCGTGCTTCATTTCGGCGGCCGGGTAGCCTTCGGCATGAATGTACGAGATTTCCTTGAGTTTGAGCGCGCCTTCGAGGGCTACCGGGTAGTTGTAGCCGCGTCCCAGATAGAGACAGTTGCGGGCGTAGGTGAACACCGGTGCCAGCTGACGGATGAGCTCGTTGGTCTGCAGCGCTGTTTCCATCTTGGCAGGAATTCGGCGCAACTCGCCTACCAGTTCGTGATAGTCAGCCTCCGAAATCGTTTTCCGTTCGTGTGCCAGACAAAGGGCCAACATCGATAACACCGTCACCTGTCCGGTAAAGGCCTTGGTCGATGCCACGCCGATTTCGGGTCCGACATGGATGTAGATGCCCGTATGCGTCTGGCGCGAGATGGACGAACCGACCGCGTTGCAGATGCCGAACACCAGCGCCCCTTTGCTGCGGGCCAGTTCGGCGGCCGCCAGCGTGTCGGCCGTTTCTCCGCTTTGCGAGATGGCGATGACCACATCGCCGGGCAGAATCACCGGATCGCGGTAGCGGAACTCGGAGGCGTACTCCACCTCGACGGGAATCCGGCAGAAGCGCTCAATGAGCTGCTTGCCGATGAGGCCGGCGTGCCAGCTGGTGCCACAGGCCACAATGAGGATGCGGCTGGCTTCGGTCAGTTGCTTGCGGTAGTCGGCCACGGCCGAAAGACTAATGGTGTCGTCGTCGGACAGCACGCGGCCGCGCATGCAGTCGCGCAGGCAGTCGGGCTGCTCAAAAATCTCCTTCAGCATAAAAAAGGGATAGTCGCCCTTGCTGATGTCGCCGAGTGTGCGGTCAATCTGTTTGATTTTGGGATGTTGGGCCTCATTTTGGATGTTGACCACTTGCAGCGGCTGGCCGTAACGCAGAATGGCGATGTCATTGTCATCGAGGTACACGGCTTGGCTGGTATAGGCGGCAATGGGCAGTGCGTCGGAGGCAATGTGGTAGTCACCGTCAGCTCCCAGTCCAATAACCAAGGGCGAACTTTTGCGGGCGCATATCAGGGTGTCCGGGTGCTCGCGGTCGAGAATGACGATGGCGTATGCCCCAATTACTTGTTGCAATGCCACTTGCAGGGCTTCGAGCACCTCCAAGCCGTTGCTTTGCATGATGTATTCAACGAGTTGTACCAACACTTCCGAATCGGTCTCGCTCTTAAACGGCACCCCCTGCTGTCGCAGTTTTTACTTGATGACGGCATAGAGTTCGATGATGCCGTTGTGAATCAGGGCCAGGCGCCCAGAGTCCGAACAGTGCGGGTGAGCGTTGAGGTGGTCGGGCTGTCCGTGGGTCTCCCAACGGGTATGCGCGATGCCGATCGTTCCGGTGGTGTCGCGTTCTGCGCAATAGGCCTCGAGTTGGCCGACCTTGCCCTTGGTCTTGTGTACCGAGAGTTTCTGCTTGGCGTTGATCAACGCGATGCCAGCGCTGTCGTAGCCCCGATATTCGAGCCGTTTGAGCCCGTCAATCAGAATCGGGTAGGCCTCGCGTTTGCCCACATATCCTATAATGCCACACATACGATTACAAATAAGTGAGATACAGGTAGTTCGTTTGGGCAGGGTATTCGGCGGCCAAGGTGTCGATCTGGTTGGTGACGGGTTCGATGCCCAGGTACTTGCGCCATTTGCGTACGAGCAGTCCGGCGTCTTCCATCTTCATGTCGGCCTCGAGCCCGACGGCGCGGGCAATCTGGAAATCGGAGAATCCATAGGTCTTGGCCGCTTGCAGCAGACCGACCACTTCGGGAGCTTCGAGCTCTTCCAGAAACTCCTCCTCGTCCATGTTGCGGTGCATGTCCGACAGGTAGCGAAGCGATTGCATGGCCTCGTTGACTTGTATGATGTGCAGAAGTTTGTACAAGAACCAGCAGTCGATTTTGGTCATTTGATGAACTTGCTCCACGCTATAGCCTTCTTGCAAAGCCTGTGATACGGCGAAGATGCGCATGTCGGTGGGTTGGGCCAGTATGGCCTTGACGTCGCTCACCATCAGGTCTTTATTTTCGACAAAACCGTGCATGCCTTGGTTAATCATACGCAAGCCTTTTTGCAGGGCTTCTTCGAACGTGCGGCCCACGGCCATCACTTCGCCCACACTTTTCATTGACGAACCCAACTCGTGGCTGACTGCATGGAATTTTGACAAGTCCCAGCGCGGAATTTTGCAGACCACATAGTCGAGAGCCGGTTCAAAGAAGGCCGACGTGGTTTTGGTGACCGAGTTTTTGAGTTCGAACAGGCCGTAACCCAGTCCCAATTTGGCGGCGACAAAAGCCAGCGGGTAGCCGGTGGCCTTGCTGGCCAAGGCGCTCGAGCGGCTTAGTCGGGCGTTTACCTCAATGACACGGTAGTCTTCTGAATTGGGATCGAGGGCGTACTGCACGTTGCATTCGCCGACTATGCCGATGTGGCGTACGATTTTGATGGCGATGGCGCGCAGTTTGTGGTATTCGGCATTGCTCAACGTTTGAGAGGGGGCCACCACGATGGAGTCGCCCGTGTGGATGC
>JAGACJ010000154.1 GCA_017614195.1 Paludibacteraceae bacterium | reverse complement strand
ATTCGAAAACCGTGAACAAATCGAAATCTCGAAATACTACGAACGCCTTCCGAAACCGACTTTGCTGGCAACGCAAGAGTATATCGAAGACAAAACCTACTTCCGCAACCCTGCAAAAATGAAATAAACCCTTGACGGGAAAACACGTTTTAATCGGAGTCACCGGATCGATTGCCGCATACAAAACGGCGACGTTGGTGAGATCCTTGGTCAAGAAAGGCGCCGAGGTCAAGGTTGTCATGACCGAAAAAGCCAAAGAATTCATCACACCGCTGACATTGGCGACTTTGGCAAAGAACCCCGTATTGGTTGACTTTTTTGACCCGACCGACGGCCGGTGGAACAGTCATGTTTCGCTTGGTGAATGGTCTGACCTGTATCTGATTGCACCCGCCAGCGCCAACACTTTGGCAAAAATGGCCAATGGCGTGGCAGACAATTTGGTCTGCACTACCTACCTTTCGGCCAAATGCCCTGTTTGGGTCGCTCCCGCCATGGACTTGGATATGTACCGGCACGAAGCCACCCAGCGGAATTTGGACAGACTGCGCCACGACGGGGTACACATCATTGAACCGACAGACGGAGAACTGGCAAGCGGGCTCATTGGCAAAGGCCGCATGGAAGAGCCCGAGCGTATCGCTGATGCTGTCGAGGCTTATTTTGCGCAACCAAAACCGCTCGCAGGGAAGAACGTACTGATTACCGCCGGTCCGACCTACGAAAAAATCGATCCTGTACGCTTCATCGGCAACTACTCATCGGGCAAAATGGGTTTTTGCCTGGCAGAAGCGTGCGCCAATTACGGAGCAAACGTTGAATTGGTCAGTGGTCCGACGGCTTTGACGGCACAACATCCCAACATTCATGTCACACCGGTCGAGTCGGCCGACGAAATGCTGGCTGCCGCCTTGCATTATTTCGAGGCAAGCGACATTTGTATTATGAGTGCGGCGGTGGCAGACTTTAAGCCGATAACAGTGGCCGACAGCAAAATCAAGCGAACCGGAGACAACCTGCACATCGAGTTGCAACCCAACCCCGACATTGCCGCCACGCTGGCGACTCACAAACACAAAGGGCAAATCACGGTAGGATTCGCCCTCGAGACAGACCACGAAGAGAACAATGCGCTTGACAAGCTCAAACGCAAGAAACTGGACTTCATCGTACTCAACTCGCTCAAAGTAGCCAACACGTGTTTTGGCTACGACACCAACCAAGTAACCATTTACGATGCCAAGGGGAACAAATCCGATTTCGAGCTCAAATCGAAGGCAGAAGTTGCCCAAGACATTGTCAACACTTTGCTGCCATGTCTCAAATAAAACATACCGTCATGCTGGTTTTGGCTTGGTTGGGTGTGCTGGCTATGTCGGCGCAAGAGTTGAATTGCAAGGTAACCATCAACAGCGACCAAATCCAAGGAACAAACAAATCCGTTTTCGAGACCTTGCAAAAAGCAGCGACCGAATTCATGAATAACACCCGCTGGACTGGATACGAGTACGAAATCAGCGAGCGAATCGACTGCAGTATCTTCATCATTGTCAACAATTACACCGGCAGCACGTTCGAATCAGAGATTCAGATTCAAGCTTCGCGTCCGGTCTATAACAGCAGTTACAAGACACCGATATTCCACTACAACGACGAGAAACTGATCTTTTCGTATAACGAAGGAGACCCGCTGTCATTCGACGAAACTTTTTTCGGCAACAACCTTACACAAGTGTTGGCTTTTTATGCCTACATCATCATCGGCACGGATTGTGACAGTTTCTCAAAATTAGGAGGAACCCCATTCTTCCGTAAGGCCGAAAACATTGTCAATCAGGCACAAGGAACAAGCGAAGCAGGCTGGCGTGCATTCGAAGACAGCCACAACCGATATGCGCTTATCAACAACATTCTGGACGATGTGGCCAAGCCCTACCGCGAGTTCTTCTACACCTACCACCGGAACGGATTGGATGAGATGAACATTGCCATGGAAAAAAGCCGCGCCAAAATCGCCGACAACATTCCTGTGCTTAAAACGGTTTACAAGTCACGTCCGTCAATGATCATCATCTCGGAATTTGTAGAATGCAAAATCGACGAACTGGTCAACATCTTCTCCAAAGGAACAAGTACGGAACGCAAAACGGTTTATGAAACGCTGAGTTATCTTGCCCCAACCATGCAAAACCGCATTGACGCCTTGAAATAGCGACATTCAAACGCCTCCCATCATGTTGCAAAACCTACACATCGAAAACTACGTACTCATCAAGTCGCTCGACATAGACTTTTCGCGCGGTTTGTCGGTGATTACGGGCGAAACAGGCTCAGGCAAGTCGGTCATATTGGGGGCTATCCATTTGGCACTTGGCGGACGTGCAGAGCAAAAAGTGATTCGCGAAGGTGCGCACAAATGTATTGTCGAAGCCACCTTTAACATCGAAGGATACGATTTGGAGCCGTTTTTCGAGGCAAACGATCTGGAATACGAGCCACAATGCATACTGCGACGCGAGATCGCAGACACAGGCAAGTCGCGACTGTTTCTCAACGACAGCCCATGCGCCGTCAACATTGTGAAGGATTTGGGCGAACGGCTCATCGACATCCACTCGCAACACAACAACCTGTTACTTCGCGAAAATTCGTTCCAGCTGCAAGTGATTGACGTGATGGCGGACACTGCTCCATTGATGACCGTCTATCAGCAAGACTTCAAACATTACAAAACGACCGAAAAAGCGTTGCAGGAATTGCTCACGCTTGCCCAACAAAAAAGCGCTGACCGCGACTATTTGGAGTTTCAATACAAGCAACTTGCCGAAGCGCGGTTGTCGGCCGATGAGCAAGAAAGTTTGGAAGAAGAACGTCGCATACTGGAGCACGCCGGCGAAATCCAGCAAAACCTACAAGGCATTTCGGAATGCATGCACAACGATGCAGGCGTATTGTCACAACTAAATCACGCCGAAAACCTGTTGCAGAATTTGAAAGGCATGGACACCGAACTCGACGAACTGTCGGAACGTATCCGCTCATCGGTAATAGAGTTGAAAGACGCAGCAGATGAGATCCGTCGCAAATCGGAGCAAATCCAAGACGACCCCCAACGGCTGGCCGAAGTCAGCGAACGGCTCGACACCATTTACTCTTTACAACAAAAACACCGGGTAAACACCATCGCCAAATTGCTGGACATTCAAATCCAAATGGAGAAGGAATTGAACGGCTTGGACAATTTCGACGAGGAGCGTGCCAAGATGGAACGCGAGTTGGCGGAAGCGATGAAACGCATGACTTCATCGTCCGAAGCATTGTCAAAAGCCCGTGCGTCAGTTAAAAAGTCATTAGAGGATGGGCTGGCATCACAATTGCGGGAATTAGGAATTCCCAACGCGAAAATCGCCATAGACCAACAGCCTACAGCGCCAACCCTTTCGGGTTGCGATCAGATATCGT
This sequence comes from Paludibacteraceae bacterium, assembly GCA_017614195.1. GTDB lineage: Bacteria > Bacteroidota > Bacteroidia > Bacteroidales > Paludibacteraceae > Enterocola. The sequence continues at coordinate 2,021 of JAGACJ010000154.1, read as the reverse complement.
TCTTATTCTCGGCCAACAAATCGGGAGTCTTGCAACCTGTTGTAAAAATCGCGTCAGGAGGCGAGATGGCGCGGCTTATGCTGTGCATCAAGTCCATGATGGCTTCGAAAACGAACTTGCCCACGATTATCTTCGACGAAATCGACACAGGCATTTCGGGAGCAGTAGCCGCCAAAACAGGTACAATCCTGCGAAAAATGGCCGAAAACACACAAGTAATCTGCATTACCCACCTGCCGCAAATCGCAGCGAAAGGAGATTTGCATTATCGGGTGTACAAGACTGAAGAATCCGCGACCGAGGCAAATATGATACAATTATCTGAAAACGAACGAATTACAGAAATTGCCAAAATGCTTAGCGGTGACAAAATCACCGAAGCCGCCATGCAGAATGCCCAAGAGTTGCTCGGCGTCAATTAAGGTTTTTGACCTTCGGGACAAAGTGTAACGTCTGAAAAGTTTTCCCAAAAAACAAATAATAGTGTAAAGGTAAGATACCATGCCACTGCGTTTGTATGTTATTGACAATGGCATGCTCGCGGTTTTCGGCGCGAGAAGGACGGCATTTGCGGCGCATCGTATGATAGTGCCAGCGACCTTTGATTGCAGCAGCCGCCATCTTTGGCTTGAACTGTAGCAAGTACAAGACAATTGACAACCAGTCTGTCAGAAAGCGAAGCAACATCATCCACCACAGCCGGCTTGCCGGCGCGTTTTTGTAGACCATCAACAAATTGTTGCGATAATTCAGATAAGTTTTGAAGGGATTGTCGGCACTCAAACTGCCACCGCCCACATGATAGACCACGCTTTGCGGCATATACACCAGATATTTGCCACGCGACTGCAATCGCCAGCAAAGGTCGATCTCTTCCTGATGGGCGAAGAACTGGGGATCAAAGCCACCGTAATCGACAAAATCTTCGCGACGGATAATCAGGCAGGCGCCACTTGCCCAAAATACGGGGGCCATTTTATCGTATTGGCCATGGTCCTCCTCGAGAGTCTTCAACATCCGCCCCTTGCAAAACGGGTAACCCAAAGCGTCGATATAGCCGCCGGCGGCTCCCGCAAACTCAAACCGTTTGCGGTCGTTCATCTGCAAAATCTTGGGTTGTACAGCCGATGCCCGCTGATGCTCTTCCAAATATCGGATAGGCTCGTCGAGCCAGCCCTGAGTGACCTCAACATCCGAGTTGAGCAACACGGTATATTCCGAATTGATTTTTTCAATCGCGATGTTATAACCTTCGGCAAAACCATAGTTTTTCGACAGTTTCAGCACTTTAACCTCCGGCATGTTTTGAGCGAGCCATTCGACCGAATCATCGGTAGAGCCGTTGTCGGCCACCCATATTTCGATATCAGACGCCGAAGAATAGCGCACCACCGACGGCAAATACTTTTCGAGATATTTCCGCCCGTTCCAATTCAAGATAACAACTGCAACACGTATCATGAGCGTTTGAATTTCCAACGATTATGAGACCAAAGGTAATATTCCGGATTCCGACGAATCGTATTCTCGAGCAGTCTGAAATACCGCTCAGTCAAAGCATGCTCAGGAAATTCGGCGGGATGCTCGGCCATTGGAATGACCTTTACTTCATAGTAACCCCGTTTTACCTTATATATATCAAAATAGACCAAGCCGAAATCCAATTTCGAGGAAATGCGCTGCGCTCCCTCGAATACGGGCGAGTCCTGGTGCATAAATTCGAGCCAGAAATGTGCGGGCCAAACGGCCTGATCCGCAATAAACCCCACCGCCACCTGTTCTCCGCTGCGTTTTGCGGCAAGCAGGCGCCGGTAAGCGTTACCTGCCTCAACACACTCCGAGCCGAAGCGTTGCCGGATATGTAACATCAGATTTTCGGAAAACTCATTGGTAAGCCGCTTGTATAACTGCATCACATGCACCCTCGGACAATGAAGTTGATATGCCGTAATATACTCCCAATTGCCATAATGGCCGAAAACGCCTATCACCGAACGACCTTGCGACAACCACTCGTTCAT
>JAGACJ010000153.1 GCA_017614195.1 Paludibacteraceae bacterium | reverse complement strand
TGACCTTGCCTCCCTTTCGGGGAATAAAGAAGCGGTAGTCGGCCTTGTTCTCGTAATCCACCACCTGCAGCCCTGCCGAAGCCTGCGGGTTGAGCGCGATGGGGAATCCGGCCAGGTTGTTGCCCTTGCGGTCGATGACAAACCATTTCGACGGGGTGACAAATGTCATCTGCCATTTCTTGTTGCCCAGCATATCCACCGCGAACACATCGCCCAAAATGAACTCCGACAACTGGATTTTCCAAACGATTTTGCCTGTGGCCGAAATCAGATACAACTGTTTTTTCGTGTCTTGTACCACGATCTCATTCTCGCCATTGAGGTGGTTCTTGAAAATCTGCGGACGCATGGCGGCGGGAGCGTCCAATTGGACTTGCACCAACATCTCAGACACTGTTGTCCTGGATTTGCTATCAGGAAGCGGCTCAGTCTTGGCTACTGCAACAGGCAGTTCTTCAACGGTTGAATCTTCGGTTGGCTCAATGACATCGGAGGAAACGGTAGTCGCTTGTTCTTGAACGGGTTGTGCTTCGTGTATTTCGTTGTAGGCCAAAAGTTCCCCGTTGGTCAGGGGCTGGTGTGCCAATTGCAGGGGGGTGGCGGCTTGTTTGGCCGTAAAATTGCAATATGTCAGCCCTACGGAACTGTATTCCGATTGGAGTACGGCAGTTCCAAACGGACAGCCAAGAGCGATCCAACCGATATGACGTGCCGCCCAACTGTCGGTCACTTGCTTGTCGATTTTTGCCAACAATGTTTGTATTTCGAAGTAGTCGGTTTGTACAGATTCTGTCTGCATGTCCGACTCGGCGGCTTTGTATGCGGCGGTCTCAGTCAGTTTCGGGCCTTGTGCGTATGCAGCGGCTTTGCCTGGCTGGCTGGTAATCCACAGATTGTTGCCTTGAATGCTGACAAACTCACGATTCAAACGTGCTTGTTCTCCCAAAACCGAAGCGGCAAAACCGCACAGGCCGAAGCGGTAGACACCCGGCATTCCCTGTCCGGCATGCAACCCTTCCGCCAGTTTTTCCAAATCTCTTGAAGCTGACGCTGCATCGTTGAGCCGGACAACGACAAAAGAGCCGTCGTTATTCAGGCCATGAATCCATTCTCCGTCAAAATATTGGCGGAAAAACGACAAAGTGCTGGTCCCGTCGGCGGTGCGCCACATCGAGTCCTCGATGGCGCGTATGGCTCCGTTGGCGGTACGGTATGCTTCCAAATCGTTAATCACTTCGTGGTGGTAGTAATAAGTGCCGTTAGGTAACGCAGCCGCCAATTTGTTGGGTGCAGGCATTTGTTGGCGCAATCGCTCCAGGCTTGAGGTCTTGTTGTCTGAAACGGCAAATCCGCACAGACGGAACTGTCGCTCGCTGGCTTCAAAATCAAGCACCGACCATGCGGCATCGCTGTTGAACAGCGCGTCCGCTTCTTCGGATGGAGTGCCGGTACTTTGGACAAACAACTTGTTCCATGCATTGTGACACAGATAAATGCTCATCGGAACTTGTTTGCCGGCGGTATTGCGTACTTGTAGGAAGGCGGTGTCGTTTTCGAGCACCGATATGCGCTTCGACAAGTTGTGGCTGGCATTGGCGAGGATTGCGCTATCGGCAGAGACAAGCAGCACTCCATTCTCGTAACGGTTGTGCAATAGCGGGTAATGAGCCAGACGTTTTTTCCAATACTGCCAGTCGTTGGCAGAAAGACGTGCTGAAAGTAGCGATGAGGTTTGGCGTTCGTTAAAAAAAACTGCTATTTGAATCGGGTTGTTTGTTTGCAGGGGCTGCTTGGATTCGCGTGCCGAGTCGGTTTCTGTTAGTAGGACGTTGAGTAGTCTGATGGAGGGGTTTTTACGCCAATATTGCCAAAAACCGTTGTTGTAGCACAACGATTGGGTCAGCGCCTCGGGCTGTTGTATGGTAACGAGCATGGCCGGCCGTTCGGGCAGTGTGGTAAGCAGGTCTGTCTCTTCCGACAGGGCGGCGTTGCGTAGCGAAATGAATCCAAAAACAGTGATGGCTGCCGCCAATACACAAATTCCGATAATAAGCGCTTTCTTCATATAGTTTATGGTTTGATGCAGTGTGGGTTGTACAAAAGAGTGAAATTCTTGTCGCTTTTTACCGTGTCACACGAGAGTATCAGTCGCTCAGTCGAAGCATGTTGCCTATACTCCCAATGGGTCGAACGGTTATATTTGATAATGTACTCGCTATGGCGGATTTTTTCGTTCATCAGTCGCTCGGTCAGTACCAACGGGCCGAACGAGTAGCAGTAACGGCCTTCTACCATGGGCGGATTCTTCCCAGTAATCCAATACTGTCCGAACAATTCTGCGTTGTAGGGAAGCAGTACCGAGTCGTCAGGCAAACCTTGGAGCATCTTGCCGACATGTCTTTCAATCAGGCAGCTGTTGCGCTGTTTGTGCCAAGCCCCGCAATCGAATGACGCGTTTGTGAGGTTGAAAATGCTGACGGCAACTGCAACGAGCAAGAATCCTTGTACAATGCGGTGACGACCGGCAAAATTTTGCAACGCGACAGCCGACAGCAGTGCGCCGAACGGAGCGATGTAAAGCAGGTAGTGCCAACCGTTGCTGAAATAATATTGTCCCATGAATCCGACAAATCCGCAGACGGCAATACCGAGAGCCGGCAGTCGGCGGCGAAACGGAATCCGCGATGGCAGAAAAATGCACAAAATCAAGGGCATATATTGCAATGCAATCAGTTTGAGCCGGCCGGGAATGAATCGCAACGCCCCTATATTTTTGTATCGGTAGCGAGCATGATCGTCGGTGCCGTACGACGCAAACGGGTTATACAACTCGCCGCATTCGGGGGTTGTCCAAATGACAAACAGGAAGGTGGTCGCAAAACCGACCGCGAAATATCCAAGAATTCGGGCTTGTTGCCGCCACTGGCGGGTTTGTATCGCCTGCAGGAGAATGACAAGGAGGCAAAGCAAGACGAAACCTGCCCCAAATTGCTTGATGGTCATGGCTAATGCGGCGGCTACACCCGACAACAAGACTAAAACGGGTTTCCGTTGGTATTGTAGCAACAGCCAGAGCGCAAGCATGCCTAAGAGGCAAGACGGCGTTTCGAGTAGCACTTGCTCCCCCTCGGCAATTAAGGAAGTCATGGCATAGAGCCATGCGGCGAAAGCGCTGATACGGCTATTGCCTGTGAAATGACGGCTGATTTTGAAAACAAGAAATGCCGTGGCCGATAACAGGATGAGGTGGAGTGCCGACCATAAGGCATAGTGGTGTGGAGCAAAAGGAACAACAGCACTCAAAAAAGCAAGGTAAACGGGAGGGTAACCGAATTTGATGTCGGTGTACAAACGGGCGCCTTCCGACATTTGACGGGCAGCTGACAGGTAGTAACCTGCATCGCAGAAGACAGACAAATACTTGAAACCCAACACGATTCGCCCAATAATCGCCAAGACAAGGAGCAAGGCGGCGGAATAATACAATATGCGTAATCCTTTAGGGTGAATCATTACGGAGACATTACTTGTTTTGGTTGCGCAAAAATAAGGATTTTTAGCCGAAGAAATGCCAGCCGTGACAAAAATATAATCAACAAAGCCGAGATAAACCGATGAAATTCTCGGCAAATCCAATAATATTTCATACCTTTGCTTTTCCTTAATTAAATATACCCCAATTTTATTCGTCGGGATTATGTTGGTACTTTTAAGAAAAGAAATCGCATCGTTTTTCGCATCTGCCACGGGTGTGGTGGTGATTGGAATATTTTTATTGCTGACAGGCGTCTTCCTTTGGGTGTTGCCAGTCGAAACCAATGTCCTCAATTCGGGTTACGCCAACCTTGACGGACTGTTTTCGCTAGCCCCCTGGTTGTATTTGTTTTTGATACCTGCCCTGACCATGCGAATGTTCCCCGACGAGTTCCGCTCCGGTACGATGGAACTGTTGTTAACACGTCCTGTCTCGCGTATGCAGATTGTGCTTGCCAAGTATTTCGCCGGTGTGGCGCTGGCGGTTCTCTCCTTGCTGCCGACCTTGGTTTATTTCTTGACTGTCTGTTGGTTAGGTGCTCCTGCCTATAATATGGATTTCGGCGGCTTTTGGGGATCTTTCCTTGGATTGGTGCTGTTGGCGATGGTCTATGTGTCCATCGGCATATTTGCTTCGACATTGTCGGATAACCCCGTAGTGGCCTTCTTGGTCGCTGCCCTTTTCTGCTATCTGTCGTATCAGGGTTTTGAGTGGATCGCCCTGTTGTTTGACGGTGCGCACGCGCAAGACATGGTGTCGCGTATGGGCATTGCCTACCATTACGAATCGATGAGTCGCGGGGTGATTGACTTGCGCGATCTGGCCTATTTTTTGACCGTGATAGTATTGTTCCTATGTGGCGCTTTTTTAGTGTTCAAGGGAAAACCGACTTGGCGATTCGCTTACGTGTTGGGAGCCGTGCTGGCTTTTGATTTGTTGGCTGTTTTCTTCTTTTTCCGTCTTGATCTGACCTCCGAGAAACGCTATACGCTGTCGCCTCAAACCCGCTCGTTCCTGAAACAAGTTGAAGAACCGGTCGATGTGACGGTCTATCTCGAAGGCGATTTGAACATGGGCTTTTTGCGATTGAAAAAATCGACCGCAGACATGTTGACCGAGATGAAAGTATATGCGAATAAGGATATCTCTGTGACCTTTGTAAATCCTGCGCAAGGTGCGACTGATGAGGAACGGAATGCCCATTATGCCGAGTTGCAGGCTGCCGGTCTGACCGCGACCATGGTACATGACCGCGACCGTGAGGGCCGTCAACAGCAAAAAGTGGTATTCCCGTGGTTGCGGATGATGACAGAAAAAGACACGGTCAATGTGCTGTTGCTCAAAAACATTGCCGGAAACAGTGGGGACGAAAACCTCAACGTCTCGATTGAAAATCTCGAATACGGCTTGATTGACGCATTGCGCCGTCTGACGAACAAGCATCCGTTAGACGTGGCGTTCCTCGAAGGGCACGGCGAGTTGCCCGAGCAATATGTCAGCGACATTTCGGAACAACTTTCGCAATATTATAATGTGCATCGCGGAGCATTGGGTACCGACGTTGATGCGCTTGACCCCTTCAAAGTGCTGATTGTGGCGCGTCCGCTCAAGGCTTTCAGCGAAACCGACAAATTTATCATCGACCAGTACATTATGCGTGGCGGACGTGTGCTCTGGCTGGTTGACGGTGTATCTGTGGATGCAGGGACGGCTATTGCCAACGATGTCAAAATCAGCGATATGTTGTTTACATACGGTGTCCGTATCGATCCGGTGCTCTTGTCTGATGTACAATGCTCCTATATCCCGCTTCTGTTCGATGATGAAGAGGATAATGCCGAGCCTCAGATGTACCCGTGGTATTACTCTCCGTTACTCACTTTGTCGCCCTATAATGTGATTACCAAGAATATCGCTCCTGTCGAAGGACAGTTCGTGTCAGCCATAGATTTTGTCGGTGAAGACAGTCTGTTGCGTCGCGAAGTGCTGATGGCCACCTCTGCCCATACAGGAGTCGAGTCGGTGCCTTGTCCCGTATCGTTCGAAATTGTAGAACTGTCGGGCGAGTCTTCGTTCTTTGCCAATGCCTACGTGCCTGTCGCCTGTTTGCAAGAAGGTTCTTTCAGGTCGGTGTTCGCTAACCGGATGGTCCCCAAGGAAATGAACATGAAAGGTCGCCAAATAGTTGCCGAAAGTGCGCCAACGCGCATGATAGTGGTGGCCGACGGCGATTTGATAGCCAACGACTACGAGTCGGGCCAGCCTTTGCCTTTGGGATACAACAAGTACATGGGTCGTCAGTTTGGCAATGGTGATTTCGTGCTCAATGCCGTCAATTATCTGGCCGATGACGAAGGGTGGATGAGCCTGCGCGGGCGGAGTCTGAAACTGCGTCTGCTCGACAAAACGAGAGTGTCGGTTCTGCGCAATCGTTGCATTGCGTTCAATTTGGGTCTGCCTTTGTTGTTGTTGATAATTTTTTCAGTTGGTTATCAATTGGTTAGAAAAAATATCTACAAGCGTTGACCTAAATCGCCAATTTTTTTTTATATTTGTGTCTTCTATTTCGAAATAATTAATAAATCAATATAGTATGAAATTCAGTGTATCTGCATCAGCACTTTTCGAACGCATGCAAGTGCTTTCGAAGTTGTTCCAACCCAAACCGTCTATCTCTGTTTTCAGTTGCTTTTTGTTTGATCTGAAAGGCAATGTGTTGAAAATGACTGTGTCGGACGGCGAATCCGATTTGATTTCTGAAATCGAAGTCGACAATCAAGGAGGCAACGACGGCCGAGTGGCCATTATCGGTAAAAAACTCATGGAGATGGTGCGTGCCTATGGCGATCAGCCGCTATCGTTCAATATCGATGAAAAAACTTTTGCTATCAAGCTCGAAACCTTGTCCGGCGAATCCAGTCTGGTAGGGCAGACGGCCGACGAATTCCCTGAATTTCGTGAATTGGACGAGGATGTCGTGACATTCGATGTCGAAGGTAAAGTGATGCTCGAAGGTATCTCGCATACCGCTTTTGCCGCTCCCAACGATGAGCTTCGTCCGATGATGAGCTCGGTGTTCTTTGACTTGAAGCCCGATGGCATGACGCTGGTGGCTACCGACTCGCATCGTCTGGCTCGTTATACGGTTTCGACCATTCAATGTCCCGAACAACGTTCGGTGGCTTTCCCACTCAAATCCATTCAAATCGTTAAGACGTTGTTTGCCGCGGCCGATGATGTGATGAAGATCAGTTTCGATTCTAACTACATCGTTTGCAAAACCTCGTTGTATCTTTTCAAATGTCGTCAGGTAAACGGAAAGTATCCCCCGTACGAAAAGGTGATTCCTGCGTTGCCCCTGCCGATTTCGCTGGTCGTCGACCGCAAAGCGCTCTTGTCGGCTTTGCACTGTGTGATGGTTTGCGCCGATGCTTCGAGTCTCGTCAAACTGAATATCGAACCCAACAAAATGAAATTATCGACACAGGATATCGACTATTCTGTTCAAGCAGAAGAGCGTTTGTCTTGTCAGTACGACGGCGATCCGTTAGAAATAGGTTTCAAGGCCGTTATGCTTGACAGTATTTTGTCAGCGCTTGATTGCGATGAGGTAGTGTTGCACCTGACCGACAAGCAACGTCCGGGACTGTTTGTCCCCAACAACCCCAAAGAGGGCGTCGATGTGCTGATGTTGCTGATGCCTATGATGCTTTAATTTAATGCATGGTGCCATGGAATTGAATCTGGTCAAACCATTGATTTTTTTCGATCTCGAAACAACCGGACTGGACATTTTGCACGATCGTATCATTGAAATGTCCTATATCAAGGTGTTTCCCGGTGGTCGCGAAGAGGAGAAGACCTACCGTTTCCGTCCGACCGAAATGGTGTTGGGCAATGAGGTGACAATCCCCATACCCGCTTCGGTATCTGCCGTTCACCATATCTATGATGAAGATGTGAAAGATGCCCCCACGTTTGGCGAAAAGGCCAACGAAATTGCCACCGATTTTATCGGGTCTGATTTGTGTGGATATAATTCCGCCAAGTTTGACTTGCCGATGCTCGGCGAAGCGTTCTGTCGTGCCAAGGCCGAAGGAAAACTGACTGTCGATATCGATTTGGCTACCTTTAAGATGATCGATGTGCAGACCATCTATTACAAAATGAAACCGCGAACGTTAGCTGCCGCTTACCGCGAGTATTACGGAAACGATTTCGACGGGGCGCATTCGGCCAATGCCGATACCCGTGCAACGTATGACGTACTCAAGGCTCAGCTCGACAAACATAGCGAACTGAAAAATGATGTCGATGCGTTGGTCAAATTCTCAAACTTCAATCGTAATGCCGATTTGTCGGGCCGCTTGGTTTATGATGACAAAAATGAGGTGGTGGTCAATTTCGGCAAACATAAGGGCAAACGGCTTAAAGATGTTTTTGCCGTAGAACCGAGTTATTACAATTGGGTGATGAATAGCGAATTTGCAGAAACGACCAAGGCGGTATTCTCTAAAATCTATGCGGAATGTTTCCGAAAGTCCAAGTAGTCATCAATGACTGTTAAAATAAGGTGCTTCCAACTTGTTTGGAGGCACTTTTTTTTGTTCTTTGGTGGATTTTAGACGCTTTGAGCCGTTTTGTTTGAAAAATTGAACAGAAAATTGTGAATATATGGAAAAATAATACTACATTTGCTCGCAAAAATGTAAAGACCGTTAAAAACTTTTTTGCTAATCAAAAGACAGATAAATCTAATTACCTAATTCGAATTATGAAAAAAATCTTTTCTTTCCTGATGTTGATTACCTTTGGGATGAATGTGTTCGCTGCCATTGATTCCAAGTACAGCGAGGGATATGAATTCAAGAAGACAGAGTCTTGTAAGGAAGATGAAAGCTACGCTCTTTCTCCTTATAAATCTGGTACTTATGTGTTTATTAGTAATGGTAAGGTGTACCAGACGCGTATTGATACCGCCGATGTGGACCTTGAACCGAAAGAATGTCCGGATTTTGCCAAGATCACCCCGACCGGATTGGTGGCCTACGATGCCAAGCGCAACCGCTTGTATTATACAGACCGCTACAAAGAGTATCGCAAAGACTATTTGTACGAAAGTAAACCTGATGCCAACGGCGTTTGGCAACCTGGTGTGCGTATGCGTATCCGTGGTACGGTAAAACAACGTGGCAAAAAGAATTTTGTGGAGTCTGCCGGCTGGACATTTGAAGATGATGTTATCGGTAACTTCTATAACCCGGCGATGTCGCCTGACGGCAACCGTGTATATTTCTCTTCGACGATGGACGGTTCTAAGGGTGGTCGCGATATTTTCTATGTGGAAATTGAAAATGAAGCCGAGCGCGTTTGGAGCTATCCTGTAAACGACAGTTTGCTCAACAGTATCATGGACGAAGACTGGGTGTCGTTCGACGGTGATTCCACCATTTATTTGTCGAGTGCGCGCAAGGGATTGGTTTCCATCTATTCGAGCCAGACAACTCCGACTGGTTGGAGCGAACCCAAACGCATGGATAAACCCTACGAAAGTTCGGCCTACGACTATAACCTGCAGATTTGCCAAGGTCGTCCGGTACAAGTTTCGACCCGTGGCGGAAAACGTCAGTTGTATCTGCATCGACAGATTCCGGCAGAACCAGAACCCGAACCTACCTACGAAGAAAAGAAACGCCAATTCTATTGGGTATTCTTCTTGTTTGATTTTGACAAAGATATCCTCGACAGCCGCTTCGACGCAGAGCTGGACAGCTTGTGCAAACAAATGCGTCAGTTCCCGGATGCCAAGTTCGAAATCAGCGGTTATACAGATAGCCGTGGTTCTGACGAGTACAACGACAAGTTGTCGCAACGTCGTGCCGATACGATTCGCGATATGTTGATTAAGAAAGGATTCTCTCCCGATGTGCTGGTTTCGATTGGTTATGGCGAACGCCGTTTGCAAGTGCCTAACGCACAAACAGAAGAAGAACACGCACAAAACCGTCGTGTAGAAGTACGTATTATTATGGAGGATAACAAATGAAACCGACAATAAAATTTATCATAGCCGCAGTTGCCATGGTGGCATTGGCTTGCAATGTGCAGGCACAGAACGACTTTTCGTTGGCAGAACAATTGTATTCGCGTATCGCCATCAACCCGGCTGGTACAGGTAACAGCAGCAATGTCAATATCTTTTCGCTCAACCGTTTCCAATATGCGGGAATGACTGGCGAGGGAGCTCCATTTACGACGTTGTTGAATGTGCAGACCTATTTCGAAAAAGCTAAGTCCGGTTTGGGCTTTTCGTTCTCATACGATAATTCGGGTGTGGCATACACCCAAATGAAGGCCAATATCAGTTATGCCTATCAGCTGAACTTCGGCAAGGGTAACTTGTTCTCGTTTGGTTTGGGCTTGGGTTATGCCAACAAGATGTTTGACCCTACGCGTCACATCCTCGAGGATGAATCGGAACGCTCTGACTTGAATTGGGGCGATGAAGTGATGCAAGGACATTATTTTGATGCCAATTTCGGTATCGAATATTCTAACAAGTATTTCTTGATAGGTGCGTCGGTAACGCACATCCCGGGTTATTTTATCAAAGATCCGACCACATTGAATTATTTGCCTAACTACTATGCTTATATGCGTGGTTATATTCCTTGTGGCGAAAAATTCAAACTTTCTCCTGCCGTTTTGTACTATTATACCGGCAATCTGCCTAAGAGCACCAGTGAGGCATCCGAAACGTTGACTGCAAGCGGCGCCCATGTGGTGGATGCCAGCCTTACCGGATTTATCGGCAAGTATTTTTGGATAGGTTTGGGTTATCGTACAGAAACTACCACTTACGCGATGTTTGGTCTTGAGTGGAACTGGTTGCGTGTAGGTTATTCTTGCGATTTGAACTTGGGTAAGTTGAACAATATCTCGTGGACCAGCCACGAGGTGATGTTGTCGTTCAGCATCCCTACCAAGCAACAAAAAGAATGGGATGACGAATAATCGTCTGAACTTTATCGTATTTGTTTGATAACAAACTAATTAGATAGCAATATACAAAGATGGGAAAAGTCTTGATAATCGGTGCCGGCGGAGTCGGCACCGTTGTTGTTCATAAAGTGGCGCAAAATGCCGATGTGTTTACCGATATTGTATTGGCCAGCCGTACAAAGAGTAAGTGTGATGTAATTGCCGCTGACGTTAAGAAACGCTATGGCGTTGACATCAAAACCGAACAGGTTGATGCCGACAATGTGGCCGATTTGGTGGCATTATTCAAAAAGCATCAGCCTAAGTTGGTAATCAATGTGGCTTTGCCGTATCAGGATCTTACCATCATGGACGCTTGTCTTGAGGCTGGTTGCAATTACTTGGATACCGCCAATTACGAACCCAAGGATGTGGCTCACTTCGAGTATTCCTGGCAATGGGCCTATCAAGACCGTTTTAAACAGGCAGGGCTTACTGCAATTCTCGGTTGCGGTTTTGACCCGGGTCAAACGGGTGTATATACCGCATACGCTGCCAAACATCATTTTGACACGATTGAATATCTCGATATTGTGGATTGCAATGCAGGCGACCATCATCACGCGTTTGCGACGAACTTCAATCCCGAAATCAATATCCGCGAAATCACGCAAAACGGCCGCTATTACGAGAATGGCCAATGGGTGGCTACCGGCCCGCTCGAGATTCACAAGGCGCTCAATTATCCCGAAATCGGTCCTAAAGAGTCCTATCTGCTTTATCATGAAGAGTTAGAGTCGCTCGTAAAGAATTTCCCGACCATCAAACGTGCGCGTTTTTGGATGACGTTTGGCCAGGAATATCTGACGCACTTGCGTGTCATTCAAAATATCGGTATGGCTCGTATCGATGAAGTGGAGTACAACGGTGTCAAAATCGTTCCGCTTCAGTTCCTGAAAGCCGTTTTACCCAATCCTCAAGATTTGGGTGAGAACTATTCTGGTTGGACTTCGATTGGATGCCGCATTCGTGGTAAGAAAGACGGAAAAGACAAGACTTACTACATTTACAACAATTGTAGCCACGAAGCCGCTTACAAGGAAACCGGTATGCAAGGCGTAAGCTACACAACCGGTGTGCCTGCTATGACGGGTGCCTACATGTTTATGACCGGAAAATGGAGTGGCGCGGGTGTGTTCAATGTCGAAGAATTCGATCCCGATCCGTTTATGAAAAAAGTGGCCGAGAGTGGTTTGCCTTGGCACGAAATCGTTGACGGAGATTTGGAGCTTTAAGCCTTCTTGTAGTTTCAGAAAATGGATTACACCAAGATTCCTTCGCCTTGTTATGTGATGGATGAACGATTGCTTCGCGCCAATTTGTCGCTGATTAAAAGCGTGGCGGAGCAAAGCGGCGCCGAAATCATTATGGCATTCAAGGCGTTTGCCTTGTGGAAGTCATTTCCCATTGTTCGCGAATATATTCCCAACACTACGGCCAGTTCATTGGCCGAAGCGCGTCTGGCGTTTGAGGAAATGGGGTCCAAGGCGCATACCTATGCGCCTGTCTACGCTCCAACCGAGATTGATGAGATTCTGCGCTATAGCTCGCATATCACCTTCAATTCGCTTACGCAATTGCAACGGTTTGCCGACAAGGCAAAAGTCGCTGACGTCAAAGTCGGATTGCGTATAAATCCAGAGTTCTCGGTGGTGGAGACCGATTTGTACAATCCGTGTGTTCCTGGTTCGCGCTTGGGAATCTTGTGCGCCGACCTCCCGGAACGATTGCCCGATACGGTCAGTGGTTTGCATGTACATTGCTTGTGCGAGTCGTCTGCGGCTGATACGGAGCATTTGATCCAGGCGGTCGAGACTAAATTTGCCCGTTATCTCAATCAAATCGAATGGATTAACTTTGGCGGTGGTCACTTGATGACACGCGAAGGGTATGAGGTGCCGAGACTTGTACGTGCCATACAAGGGTTTAAGGCGCGTCATCCGCATTTGCACGTGATTTTGGAACCCGGTAGTGCCTTCGCCTGGCGTACGGGTGTGCTTGTCTCGACTGTGCAGGATATTGTGGAGAACAGTGGCGTACGCACAGCCATGCTCGATGTTTCGTTTGCCTGCCACATGCCGGATTGTCTCGAAATGCCGTATAAACCGTCAATCGTTGGTGCTACGGACGAAGTTGACGGCAAACCAACTTATCGGATGGGGGGTAACAGTTGTCTTTCCGGCGATTTTTATGGTTCGTGGTCGTTCGATAAAGAGTTACAGGTGGGCGACCGAATTGTTTTTGAAGACATGATTCACTATACCATGGTGAAAACCACGATGTTTAACGGGGTTACACATCCGTCAATCGCTATAATGCACAGCGACGGTTCTTTCGAATTGTGTCGTAAATTTGGTTACGCAGACTATAAAATGCGATTATCTTGAAAAAAATATCGCAAAGTACTTGCACGATAAAAAAAAGTATCGTATCTTTGCACCGCAATTGAGAGAATTGCTGATACAAATGCGAAAATAGCTCAGTTGGTAGAGCACAACCTTGCCAAGGTTGGGGTCGCGGGTTCGAGTCCCGTTTTTCGCTCTGACAGAGCGGAGTCCAACGGATTTCGCTCTTTCAATTGCCCAAATGGCGGAATTGGTAGACGCGCTAGTTTCAGGGACTAGTGACCGCAAGGCCGTGCAGGTTCGAGTCCTGTTTTGGGCACCCTTGTTAAGGGAAGCACAGGTGGTGAAATTGGTATACACGCTACTTTGAGGGGGTAGTGGCAGCAATGCCGTGGGAGTTCGAGTCTCCTCCTGTGCACTAAAAAAAATCGTATGAAATTTTGTAGCTTTGCTAGTGGTAGTAGTGGCAATTGTTACTATATTGGCACGGACCGTTGCGGCATTCTGATAGACGCTGGTATTAGCGTCAAATCCATCAAAAAGAATCTTAAGAATATTGGCGTTGACCTATCACAGATATATGCTGTGTTTGTGACGCACGATCATTTCGACCACATTTCTTCGGTAGGGGTGTTGGGCGAGACTTATCATATCCCAGTGTATTCCACTTCATTGGTGCTCGAAGGGGTCAACCGTTGCTACAAAGTGACCGAGAAACTGCATCAGTCGCGCCGTGTGATGCCTGTGGGTACAACCGTGAATATCGGCGACATCGCCGTAACCTCTTTCCCTGTCAGTCACGACTCATCTGACTGTGTCGGATATTATATTACGACTGATGACGGTTCTTCTCTGACCATTGCCACCGATATGGGGCATATCACCCCGGTAGTTTCCGACTATTTGCTGAAGGCTCGAAATATAGTGATTGAGTCGAATTACGATGAATTGCGGTTGCTTGAGGGACCTTATCCTTTGTATCTCAAAGAGCGTATTTTGTCGGATACCGGTCATTTGGCCAATCATGTTGCGGCTGCTTTTCTGGCCGAAAATTTGCATTTGGCTTCGTGGAACCGCGTATTTTTCTGCCATTTGAGCAAAGAAAACAATTTGCCCGAACTGGTGCTTGAAAAGGTTTCTTCCGAGTTTGAATACCAAGGAGTCCGTAAAGAGGAAATCCCAGAATTAATGGTGCTTCCGCGAACTGCCGCGATTGATGTGATAGACTTCTCAAAATAGATAACAGGGGTATTTTCGAACTGTTTTTTTTCTATATAATGTTTTCCAAAAACTTCTTTAAACCGCAGGTTGTCAAGTTTCAACGCTTCTCGCGCAAGGCAAACGCCGCATTCCTTTCGCTGCACCGTGTTGTGAATATCGGTGTTGTGTGCAGTGCCATTGCCGACATGGAATTGTTGAAATCGGGCCGCAAGCTGGCAGTCGTGTCTTTGATGTGGTCTGCTGGTGTGGCATACGCAACCGATTTGGCCGAGTCCGATACGTTACCGGACGAAGAGGCCTTACTAACGGTGCAGGAAGATACGGCAACGTCTCATCCTGCCCAAGTTGATTTACACGAGGTAGTGGTGGCTTCACAGCGAACCGAGCTTCATTCCGATTCTTATCGGATGGTTACCCAAGTTTCGGGCGCAGAAATCAGCCAGCTGCCGATACAGACAGTTTCCGATGTTTTAAAATATCTGCCGGGTATTGATGTTCGGACCCGGGCTGCCAATGGGGGACAATCCGATGTGTCTATGCGCGGAGGAACCTTTGACCAAGTGCTGGTGATGATTAACGGAGTGAATCTGACCGATTCGCAAACCGGACATTATTCCATGAATCTTCCAATTCCTGCCGATGCAATTGAACGCATTGAGGTAATGCAGGGCACTTCGTCTTCTCTATTTTGTCTTAATGCTTTTGCTGGGGCAATCAATATCGTGACACGACCGACATTCTTGTCTGATACAACACACTGCAAAGCCAAACTCTCGGGTGGTATGTATGGATTTGCCAATGCCGCGGCCTCGCTCGACTGGAAACGGGGGGCTTGGACAGGCAAGGTGTCGGCCGATTACAACCGTTCTGACGGTTATCAGGCACCGGGGCCAACCGAAAAGGAAAAAATCTCGATTGCCAACACCGATTTGAAATGCTCAAATGTCTATGCGAATGCTTTTTATAAAGACTTTGAACTGCAAATCGGTGCGCAATACAAAGATGCCGGATTGGGTATGGCGTATGGTTTTGGCAGTCTGGACCAATTTGATGCAACGCGTACAATCTTCGGTAGTGTGGGGTATAAACACCTGTGGGGCAGATGGGGACTGGTATCGGTGCTCTCGTACCGTGCAAATTACGACCGTTACGAGTGGCATCGAGGACAGCGGCTTTACGGTAATTTCCATTTTCTGCAAACGGCTTCGGCTGTCGTCAAAACGCATTATGTGTCAGACTTTGGCAAGACCTCGTTTGGTGTCGAACTTCGCAATGAAAGTTTGCATTCTACCAATTTGGGCGACACCATCAATCCTTACGGCCAAGTGCCCAATGTCGAAGGGTTTGCCTTGAAAAACGTGCGTGTCTTGCAGTTGGTGAAAGGTTGTAATCGTTTGAATGTCAGTTATTTCGTTGAGCAAAGCGTTTTTTGCTGGGAACCGTTTGTCGCATCAGTCGGCGTTTCGGGCAATTATAACACATTGAGCGGGTACAATATGTCGGGGGGAGCGAATTTGGGCTACAATTACCAAAAAGGGTCTTCGGTTTATCTCAATACCAACCGTTCGCTCAGGTTACCGACGTTCACCGATTTGTACTATGACGCTGGCAATCAGTTGGGTAACCGCGATTTGTTGCCGGAAGAGGCGTGGACATTGTCGATAGGAACCAAGTATGCCAATGAATTTTCTGGTAAAGGTAGGTTGCAGTTTTCGGCCGACGGTTATTACCG
>JAGACJ010000152.1 GCA_017614195.1 Paludibacteraceae bacterium | reverse complement strand
GTCGTAGCCCTGCAAAAAACATTCTTTCTTAAAGGGATTGATGTCGAAGTACGCCTCGCTTCCGGTAGCATCATTGCGAATGATCTGACGGGGCAGGTCGATGGTCACCGTATGGGCGGGATGACGCCAGTCGGTCTGCTCCAGCTCGCGCGAAAAGGCCTCGGGAACCACCACCGGCAGCACGCCGTTGTTCATGGCATTGTTGCGGAAGATATCGGCAAAAAAGGTCGAAACCACCACCCGGAAGCCATAGCCGGCCACCGCCCACGCGGCATGTTCGCGACTCGAGCCCGAGCCGAAATTCTTGCCGGCCAGCAGCACCGTCCCCTGATAGGCGGGGTTGTTCAGCACAAACTCTTTTTTAGGAGTCCCGTCTGCGGCAAAACGCCAGTCGCGGAACAAATATTCGCCAAACCCATCGCGGGTAGTGGCCTTGAGATAGCGCGCAGGCACAATCTGGTCGGTATCGATGTTGTCGATTGGGAGCGGTATCACACGCGAAGTAAGTATTTCCAATTTTTTCATAACCATTCAGTTGGATCGGTTAAACATCCTGTGACTGCAGTAGCTGCCGCTACCAGCGGGCCAGCCAGCAACGTGCGCGCCCCGGGGCCCTGACGCCCTTCGAAGTTGCGGTTGGTGGTCGAAACAGCGTATTTGCCAGACGGAATCTTGTCGTCGTTCATTGCCAGACAGGCCGAGCAGCCGGGTTGGCGCAGTTCGAAACCGGCTTCCTGCAAAATGCTTTCAATCCCCTCTTCACGAATCTGCTCATATACCGCCCACGAGCCCGGAACCAGCCACGCGGTGACCGAGTCGGCCTTGTGGCGACCCTTGACTAGCGAGGCGAACGCCCGGAAATCTTCGACACGCCCGTTGGTGCAACTACCTAAGAATACATAATCGACGGGCATACCCAACAGCTGCTGTCCTTCTTTGAATCCCATGTATTCCAATGACTTGAGAAACGACTGACGGCTCATCGAAGCCAGACTATCAGCCGACGGGATGCGGTCGGCGATTCCCATGCCCATACCGGGATTGGTACCGTAGGTAATCCTCGGCGTCAGCTGGCTGACATCCAGCGAAACCTCACGGTCAAACACCGCGTTTGCTTCGCTATAAAGTGTTTTCCAATAGGCCACCGCCTTATTCCACTCCAAACCCGAGGGAGCATGCTCGCGTCCTTTCAGATAGGCGAACGTCGTTTCATCTGGGGCGATAATACCCGAACGGGCCCCCATTTCGATACTCAAATTGCACAGGGTCATCCGCCCCTCCATCGTCAGATGACGGATGGGTTCTCCAGCATACTCGACGGCATAGCCCGTAGCGCCGCCGGTACCCAGCTGCTGAATCATGTACAGCGCCAAGTCTTTGGGGCCTACACCTTTGGCCATTTTGCCCGTAAACGTGATGCGCATGGTTTTGGGTTTGGCTTGCAACACGCACTGCGTTGCCAGCACCATTTCGACCTCGGAGGTGCCGATTCCAAAGGCCAAAGCGCCCAGAGCACCGTGCGTCGAGGTGTGCGAATCGCCGCACACTACCGTCATACCCGGCAAGGTCAGCGCCGTTTCGGGTCCGACAACGTGAATGATGCCGTTGCGTTTGTCGCCCATGCCGAAATGCGATACCCCGAACTCGGCAGCATTGCGCGAGAGCGTTTCGACCTGACGGGCCGACACCTCATCGCGAATGGGTTGGTCCTGGTGCTCCGTCGGAATATTGTGGTCGGGCATGCAATACACTCGCTCGGGGCGGAACACCTTGGTGCCACGACTCCGCAACCCCTCGAAGGCCTGCGGCGAAGTCACCTCATGGCAATACAGGCGGTCGATATACAACTGCGTGGGGCCCGACGGCACTTGCGCCACGGTATGGGCATCCCACAATTTGTCAAACAGGGTATTCATATTCAAAAAACAGTCTTTACTTCATTTTTAACCATAAAACGGTTGATGGCGTCGAGGTAGGCTACTACCGATGCCACCACGATATCGGTGTTGGCACCGTATCCGAAATATTCCTTGCCGTCGATTTCGACTTGCATGTGCACCTTGCCCAAGTCGTTGCTGCCACGCGTAATCGATTGAATCGTAAACTCTTGAATCACCATGTGGTTCAAGATAATCCGCTTGAGGGCATTGATGCCGGCATCGACTGGTCCGTTACCCTCGGCATCGGCATGGTACGACTTGCCGGCAATCGACAGCGTGAGCGATGCCTGCGGGATGGTGTCCTTGCCCGACGTAACGGTAAACGCCTGCAGTTGAATCCATTGTTTGTCAGACAATTCGAGGCCCGCAAGCATGCGAATATCGTCGTCGCGCACCTCTTTCTTTTTGTCTGCCACAATCAAGAATTTTTTGTACAGTTCGTCGAGGCGTTCCTTGCCAGCCTCGATGCCCAACGTCTGCAGTCGCTGTTTCAGAGCGGCCCGGCCGCTGCGTGCGGTGAGTACCATCGAATTGGTATCGAGTCCGACCGTCTTTGGGTCGATGATTTCGTAGGTTTGTGCGTTTTTGATCACGCCGTCTTGATGAATGCCCGACGAATGGGCAAACGCATTGCGCCCGACAATGGCTTTGTTGGGTTGCACCGGCATATCCATCAGGGTCGAGACCAGACGGCTGGTTCGCGTCAGATGCTCGGGGTTGACGCCGGTCTCGACATTCATTTCGGGGTGGCATCTTACCGCCATCACCACTTCTTCGAGCGCCGTGTTGCCGGCACGCTCGCCTACTCCATTGACGGCCACTTCGACTTGACGGGCACCGGAGCCGATACCAGCCAGCGTATTGGCGGTAGCCATGCCCAAGTCGTTGTGACAATGCGTGGAAACGCACACCTTGTCGATGCCTTTAACGTGCTCAAAAAGGTAACGGATTTTGTCGGCGAACTCGTTGGGCAGACAATAGCCAGTCGTATCCGGGATGTTGATGACAGTGGCACCCGCCTTAATAACGGCCTCGACCACCCGGGCCAAGTATTCGTTGTCGGTACGGCCGGCATCCTCGCAATAAAACTCCACCTCATCGACATACTTTTTGGCGTATGCGGCGGCGGCCACCGCACGCTCGAGGATTTCCTCGCGCGTGGAGTTGAATTTGTATTTGATGTGACTGTCAGAGGTGCCGATGCCGGTGTGGATGCGCTTGTGCTTGGCATACCGGAGCGCCTCCACGGCCGCATCGATGTCTTTCTGCACCG
>JAGACJ010000151.1 GCA_017614195.1 Paludibacteraceae bacterium | reverse complement strand
GGCTTTTATACCTTATATGCCATTGTGTTGCGCGACGATCTCTCTTTTTGGTCGATGGACAGTATCATTACGATCTTCAAGGAGGCCAATATCAACACGGTATTGGTTATCGCTATCCCGTATGCGTTTTCGTGGCTCTATTTCTCGTATTCCGACAAAAAGGAACGACTCAAGTATTTTGAAAACGGACAGTTTGCGCGCGAACAAGCCGTGTTGCAGTTCAAAGATGAAAAAGGAGAGATGCGGTTTTCGGTGTCGGTAAGCAGTATTGTTTTTATCGAAGCTGCCGACAATTATGTGGAAATCAATTATCTCAACCAAGGAAAACTCACCAAATACCTGTTGCGCAATTCGCTCAAACGCATTGCCGAGGAGTTGCAAGGCACTCCGATACAACGCTGCCATCGGTCCTATATGGTGAATTTCAGCCATATCACGTCTATCCGAAAAAACGGTGACGAGGTCGATCTCGAAATGGATATTGCCGATGTTAAAAAAATCCCCGTATCCAAATCGTACAGTGATTGTACCACTGAGGCTTTCCTGCTTTATTCCGGAGCTTCACAAAATGGATGACCTTTCTCCTACAGACTTGACCTTATAATAAGAAAGCGTTCCTACCATTCCATTTGGCGGGAACGCTTTCTTGCTATGGAAAATAATGATTATTTGTACATGAAGCGCTTGATACTGCGTTTCGGCGTTTTCTCAAATTCTTTGTCCACAATCTCAATCGAACTTACATGGCAGAATGCCGGAATCAGACGGTTGAGCTGGTGGCGGGTGTGGTTGAACACGTCGTCGCTGGCCGTCAGATTATCCTTTTTCAGTTCTTCCTGGTTGGGGTAAACCAACGCTACCAGTTTGCCTGCTCGTTCGACAACAAGTGATTCTGCGACATACGGCAGGTTGTTGAGCTTACCTTCGATTTCTTCGGGGTAGATGTTCTGGCCCGAAGCACCCAAAATCATATTTTTGTTGCGACCGCGTATAAAGATATTGCCTTGCTTGTCTATGATACCAAGGTCTCCAGTTCGCAACCAGCCGTCTTCGGTGATGACCATACGGGTGGCTTCCTCGTTTTTGTAGTATCCCTGCATCACTTGCACGCCACGTACCAAGATTTCACCGACTTCCTTGTAGGGATTTGCCGAATCAATCTTTACTTCCATACGGTCAATGATTTGGCCGCAAGAACGCTCTTTGAAATTGTGCCAGTCGCAGTAACTGATGAGCGGGCCGCATTCGGTCATGCCGTAACCTACGGTATAGCAGAGCTTGATTTGTTTCAGACATTTCTCCACCTCATGGTTAAGCGGTGCACCGCCCATAATCAGGTGTTGGGTGTTGCCAAGGATGTTCCACAGTTTGTCGTGTACTTTTTTGCGGATGAGAATGTTGATACCGGGTGTGTACCACAAAATGCGCATCAACGGCTTTTTTATCGTGGGGAATACGGCTTTCTTGATCATTTTTTCGATTACCAAGGGTACTGTCAGAATCATATACGGTTTGATTTCCGAATACGCTTTCAACAGGGCCTGTGGCGCTGGCATTTTGGTGAATACATACAGATGGCAGCCACTGGTAAGCGGGTACAGGCAGTCAAACGCCAAACCGAACATGTGCGCCATAGGCAACATTGACACGACTCTCCAACCGGCTTGGTTAGGAATGTGCTCAATGGCGAATTTGACGTTCGAACTCAAACAGTGGTGTGTCAACATAACACCCTTTGGTGCGCTGGTGGTGCCCGAAGTGTAGTTGATCAGCGCCAAGTCATCGAGGTTGTCTTTCGGATAATTGACGTCATTTGCAGTAAATCCGTTCGGGTATTGTTGCTTGAACAGATCTTCGATGTTCACGCTTTCTAACTTGGTGTCTTTGGCATATACCACATTGAAGTCTTTCAGACAAATGGCTGCCAGCAGGCCAGGCATTTCCTTGGTGTCGAGCGCGGGCCAGACCAAGTCGCCCGTGAGCAGGAATTTGGCTTCGCTATGATTGATAAGATTGTGAACTGCATCGGCCTTGAAGTCTGACAAAATGGATACGACTACGGCTTTATAGGTCGAAATGGCAAAATAACCGATGACCCAGTTGCTGGTGTTGCGGCCGTAAATGGCGATTTTGTCGCCTTCTTTTATTCCGGCAGCTTTGAACAGCAGATGCAGTTTGGCGATTTCGGCGGCAAACTGGCCGTAGTTTTTGGTAATGTTTGTCTCAATATCGGTGAGCGCAGGTGTGTCCCAATAATTGCGCACCGTTTCTTCAAACGAGGCTAGATAATGTTTCATATATAAGTGTATTTTGTTGTGAAACCGGAGGCAAAGTTAGGTTGAACGGCTTGCCTGTGCAATTATTTTGGGCTATTGCTTTTTACCGTTTAGTGAAATTGTGAATAGAGGGGTGGTTTCGGGTATTTAGGGGTGATTCTTTACGCTTTGGTCGGTGATATGGGAGTAAAATTGTCATCTGTTTGATTAATTTTTTGTAATTTTACGAGCAAATGTATAACTAATAACAATATGGCAGTCACATTCAAGTATCAGCCCCCGTTCCCCTTGGGCGAAGATACCACAGAGTACTACTTGCTGACCAAAGACTATGTTTCGGTGAGCGAATTTGAGGGGAAACCTATCCTTAAAATTGAGAAAGAGGGTCTAACCGCCATGGCTAACGCCGCATTCCGTGATGTTTCGTTCTTGTTGCGTCGTTCGCATAACGAACAAGTGGCTAAAATTCTGTCGGACCCCGAAGCCTCTGAAAATGACAAATATGTGGCGTTGACTTTCTTGCGCAATGCAGAGGTGGCTGCCAAAGGCAAGTTGCCGCTGTGTCAGGATACCGGTACTGCTATCATCCATGGCGAGAAAGGTCAGCAGGTCTGGACCGGCTATTGCGACGAAGAAGCCTTGTCGTTGGGCGTGTTCAAAACCTATACCGAAGAGAATCTCCGTTATTCGCAGAATGCTCCTTTGACCATGTATGAGGAAGTGAATACCAAGTGCAACCTTCCTGCTCAGATCGATATCGAAGCGACCGAAGGTATGGAGTACAAATTCTTGTGTGTTACGAAGGGGGGCGGTTCCGCTAATAAAACCTATCTCTATCAAGAAACCAAGGCGCGTATCCAAAACCCGGGGACATTGGTTCCTTTCCTTGTCGAGAAAATGAAGTCGCTCGGAACAGCCGCTTGTCCGCCATATCACATCGCGTTTGTTATTGGAGGCACTTCTGCCGAAAAGAACCTGTTGACGGTTAAATTGGCCTCTACCCATTATTACGACAGTCTTCCGACCTCCGGAAATGAATATGGCCGTGCGTTCCGCGATGTCGAATTGGAGAAACAAGTACTCGAAGAAGCACATAAAATTGGCCTGGGCGCTCAGTTTGGAGGCAAATACATGGCGCACGACGTACGAATCATTCGTCTGCCCCGTCATGGTGCCAGTTGTCCGATCGGCTTGGGCGTAAGCTGCTCTGCCGACCGTAACATCAAGTGCAAAATCAACAAAGACGGTATTTGGATCGAAAAAATGGACGATCAGCCCGCAACATTGATTCCCGAAGCGTTGCGCCAAGCAGGTGAAGGGGATGCTGTTCGTATTGATTTGAATCAGCCCATGCCCAACATTCTCAAAGAATTGAGCAAATACCCGGTGGCTACACGATTGAGCCTTAACGGTACCATCATTGTCGGTCGCGATATCGCCCATGCAAAACTCAAAGCGCGTTTGGATGCCGGCGAAGATTTGCCCCAATACATCAAAGACCACCCGATTTATTATGCAGGTCCTGCCAAGACTCCTGCCGGTATGGCTTGCGGTTCTATGGGGCCGACTACGGCTGGCCGCATGGACCCGTATGTCGACGAATTCCAAAGCCATGGTGGCAGCTTGATCATGTTGGCTAAAGGAAATCGTGCCCAATGTGTTACCGATGCATGTAAGAAGTATGGAGGATTCTATTTGGGCTCGATTGGCGGTCCTGCAGCCATTCTGGCACAAAACAATATCAAAAAGATTGAATGTGTCGAGTATCCTGAGTTGGGTATGGAAGCCATCTGGAAAATCGAAGTAGAAGATTTCCCCGCGTTTATCCTCGTCGATGACAAGGGAAACGACTTTTCCAACAACTTAAACCATCATGCGCTTGTAAAAAATAAGTCCTATTATGTACAAAATACCCGATACCAATGGTACCGGGTATTTTTTTGTGTGAAAAATTCTGTCAAAAGGTCATGGCCAGGCCAAGTCCGTTCCCGTTTGCCTGAATGCTGAAGGTGGGCCCTGCCTGTCTGATGCATTGCTCGTTGTAAATTTCGTAAGCGTTGTTGCGACGCACAGTACCTACAATTAACAAAGGAATACCCGCTTCTACTCCAAGCGAGCCGACAACGGCCACGCCAGCGCCGATACACATCATGTTGTAGTTGTATTCCGTATTGGCCTGGTAGGCGTATTGATAGGCACCGACCCCCATGGTGATCAATCCGGCAACCATCAGCGGTGCGCCTACGCTCAAACTGATGACACCGCCCTTGCGGAGGCGGCTCGACACCTTGTAGCGGTGGTAGGCTTCGGGGCAGTTTTGTTGCAGAAATCCGGCCATTTCGTCGCGTGTCATGGTGCGTCCGTTGTAGTAGTAGGTGTCATCGGCACGGTGCAAGAGATTGTCCGATCGCCAATTGTTTTGAACGACCGTAGATTGGGGCTGCGGAGCCGGTTGCGGGGCTTCGGCGGCTTCGGTTTCATCGGCGGCGTATGCCCATACGGACATACCGGCCATAGCGAGTAACATTAAAATCTTTTTCATAATAAGCGGTATTTTTTGCAAAGATAGGATTTTTGGGCGAAAGCCGCTTTATTTATGGCATAAAAAAAGGCTCCGATGTCGGAGCCTTTTTTCTTAGGAAAATGTATTGGATTACTCTTGATTCAACGATACGCGTTTGAAATCGGTGGCAACCAAAGAAGCTGATTTTGATTTCAAGTATTGGCCTACGTTCACTTTGTTGTCCATAATCAGTTCTTGTTCCATCAAAGTCGATTCTTGGAAGAATTTGTTCAAGCGACCTTGAGCAATTTTCTCAAGCATGGCTTCGGGTTTGCCTTCAGCGCGAGCCTTTTCTTTACCAATTTCCAACTCGGTTGCGATAATGTTTTCGGGAACCGAAGCACGATCCAAGGCAACGGGGTTCATAGCGGCTGCCTGCATGGCAACGTTTCTTGCAACTTGACGTTCAAGACCTTCGTTGAATGCTACGATAGAAGCCATTTTGTTACCCGGGTGGATGTACGATACGGTAGCGGTACCCTTAACGAACTCGTAGTAACCGAGTTCCATCTTTTCACCTGTAATACCGCTGCGGTCGGTAATCAAGTCGGCAACCGAACGACCGTTGATTTGCAAGGCGAGCAAAGCTTCTGTGTTTGTTGGCTTTTGAGCCATAGCAGTGTCCAGAATGCTTTGAGTCAATGCAATAAAGTCAGCGTTTTGTGCCACGAAGTCGGTTTCGCATTTGATGGCTACGATAGCGGCAAAATCGTCTTTGTCAGCTGCCAATACGCAACCTTCAGAAGCTTGACGATCGCTACGTTTTGCTGCAATAGCCTGACCTTTCTTACGGATGATTTCAATAGCTTTATCGAAATCGCCGTTAGCTTCGGTAAGTGCGTTTTTGCAGTCCATCATACCTGCGCCGGTCATTTGACGCAGTTTCGAAATATCAGCCATTGTTACTGCCATAATCAATCCTCCTTCTCGATGTCTTTCATGTATTTGTCAGCAACTTTAGCGTTCAAGGCAGAGTCGTCGCCACGTTTGATACGGGTGCGAGTTCCTTTACCAGAACCGCCTTTTTTCTCAGCGGGAGCGCTTTCGGCTTCGCCAGCTTCGCTTTCTTTTTCGGCCTTGCGTTCTTGCAAGCCTTCGCTGATGGCGTCGCAGATAGCTTTCATGATGATTTCGATTGATTTCGAAGCGTCATCGTTTGCTGGGATAACGTAGTCGATTTCTTTCGGAGACGAGTTGGTGTCAACGATACCGAATACGGGGATACCCAAACGGTTGGCTTCTTGAACAGCGATGTGTTCTTTCAATACGTCAACTACAAACAAGGCAGCCGGCAGACGGGTCAGGTCGGAGATACTGCCCAAGTTCTTTTCCAGTTTTTCGCGTTGACGCGAGATTTGCAGTTTCTCGCGTTTCGACAAGTTGTCGAAAGTACCTTCGTTAGCCATCTTGTCGATAGTCGCCATTTTCTTAACGGCTTTGCGGATGGTTGCGAAGTTGGTCAGCATACCGCCGGCCCAACGTTCGGTGATATAGGGCATACCTACCGAAGCGGCTTTTTCTGCGATTATATCCTTAGCTTGTTTTTTGGTGGCAACGAAAAGGATTTTCTTGCCTTGTTTTGCGATTTGTTGCAAAGCGTTGGCAGCTTCGTCGATTTTAACCACCGTTTTGTTCAAGTCAATAATGTGGATACCGTTGTGCTCCATAAAGATGTAGGGAGCCATAGCGGGATTCCATTTTCTTTTCATGTGTCCGAAGTGAACACCTGCTTCTAATAAATCTTGAAAATTAGTTCTAGCCATAATTGGTTTTAATGTATTTGTTTACTTTCTTTTTTATCAACCCACCGGTAGTCCGGTTTGTGCCGAAGTCCGGTGGATTTAGATACTAAACACTTCCAATTCTACACTATGCCACCCGAAAGAGCGGTAGTGTAAGGGAGCAAATGTTAACGTTTGCTGAATTGGAATCTTTTGCGTGCTTTGGGACGACCCGGTTTCTTACGTTCAACTTGACGCGGGTCGCGAGTCATGAATCCTTCGGCTTTCAAAGCGGCTTTGTCTTCGGGATTGATTTTCACCAAGGCGCGGGCAATAGCCAAACGCAAGGCTTCGGCCTGACCTTTGAAACCGCCGCCGTCCAAGTTGGCTTTGATGTCGTAGTTCTCGGCAACGCCCAATTTGTTCAACGGTTGTTTAACGATGTATTGAAGAATCCCGGAGGGGAAATAAACCGCCAGGTCTTTTTTATTAACGGT
>JAGACJ010000150.1 GCA_017614195.1 Paludibacteraceae bacterium | reverse complement strand
GGCAGTGACGATAGGCGAGAACGTTTCGTTGACAAACATGACTTTAACTCCTTTCCCAAGGTCTTTAATCACGGTAGTAGCATACTCCGGCTCTTCGTTACAAGCTGCCAGCGAGGTCAGCAAGGCAATGGCAAGCCCAATGCGAATTAGTAATTTTTGTTTCATCACGATTAAGTTTTGTTGAAATGTTAATTATTGTTGCAAAGATAAGAAAATGTAAAGAAATGTCAAAGCAATAGCTCAAAAAAACGGCCGCAAATAAAAAAATGCGACCGTCAGTGAATCTTTTTGTGAAAATCTCAGTCGAGATACAGATAATCGTAGTGAATCATTGGGCGAATGCCCTTTTTCCCAATCAGACTTTGGGCCTTCTCACTGTCGTAAGCGGCTTTTCCGACTCCAATGACTTGGCCGTTAGCGGCAACGATTTTAACAATTTCGCCTTTGTCAAAATGGCCTTCGATGGCGGTGATGCCTACAAAAAGTACCGACGAGGCCTTGTCGGCCAGCAGGGCGTCGGTGGCCCCTTGGTTGATGCATACGCGGCCTTTGGCAAAACTCTCGCTGTGGGCAATCCATTTCTTTACGCCCGAAGCCTCTTTGGCATTGGCGATAAAGGTGGTGTGTGGCATTTTGCTTTTGTCGGCGGTGAGGTCAAGTAAGATGCCATCGCGCTTGCCGTTGGCAATCATGACGGTGATGCCCTCTTCGGACACCTTGCGGGCAATGTTACACTTGGTGAGCATGCCTCCGCGTCCGAACGACGATTTGCCGGTCTGGATGTACTTGCTGAGGTTGAGCTTGGGCTCAATGCGCTCAATGACCTTGGATTCGGGGTTGGAGGGGTCGCCGTTGTAGATACCGTCGATATTACTCAGGATGATGAGCGCCTCGGCCTGGGTCATGGTGGCCAGCAGCCCCGAAAGTTCGTCGTTGTCGGTAAACATCAGCTCGGTTACCGAAATCGTGTCGTTTTCGTTGACGATGGGCACCACCCCGTTGTCGAGCATAACGGCTATGCAGTCTTTTTGGGTAAGGTAGTGGGTGCGCGTACCGAAGTTCTCCTTGGTGGTAAGCACCTGCCCGCACGTAATGCCGTGTTGGGCAAACATCTCGTAGTATCGGTTGATGAGTTTGGCTTGGCCTACGGCCGAAAATAGCTGGCGTGCGGCTACAGGATCGAGTTTCTTTTGCAAACGCATTTCGCTACGGCCCGAGGCTACCGCTCCCGACGAAACGAGAATGATTTCCATGCCGCTACGATGCAACTTGGCCACCTGGCCCACCAACGACTGCATCCGCTCGGTGTCGAGCGTGCCGTCGGCGCGGGTCAGCACATTGCTGCCGATTTTCACTACGATGCGTTTGAACTTTGCCATATCGTCTTTTACTTTTGGTCTTTCTCGCGAATTTCGCCCCGGCGGATCTTACCGCTGATGGTTTTGGGCAACTCCTCTACGAACTCGATGACGCGCGGGTATTTGTACGGGGCGGTCACCTGTTTTACATAGTCTTGCAACTCTTTGATCAAGTCGGGGCCGGCTTTGGGCTTGTAATCAGCATGCAGTACAATCGTTGCCTTAACCACTTGTCCGCGAATGGGATCGGGTACAGCCGTGATGGCGCATTCGACCACTGCCGGGTGCGACATCAAGGCGCTTTCGACCTCGAATGGTCCGATGCGGTAGCCCGACGATTTGATGACATCGTCGTTGCGTCCGACAAACCAGAAATAGCCGTCTTCGTCTTTCCAAGCCACGTCGCCCGTATGATATACGCCGTCGTGCCAAGCCTCACGGGTGCGCTCTTCGTCGCGGTAGTAGCCCAGGAACAGACCGCAGGGTTTGTTCTTAGGGTCGGCATGGATGACAATTTCGCCTTGCTCGCCTACTTCGGCACTACGGCCGTCGGGCATTTGGATGTCCACCTGGTAGCCCGGATTGGGAATGCCCATCGAGCCGGGTTTCGGCTCCATCCACGGGGTGGTGAGAACGGTGCAGGTGGTTTCGGTTTGTCCGAACCCTTCGCGCAGTTTCACACCTGTCAGGTTGAAGAAGTCGTTATAGACACTCGGATTCAACGCCTCGCCTGCAATACAAGCCCATTTCAGCGCCGAAAGGTTGTATTTGCGCAAGTCTTCCTGAATCATGAAGCGGAAGATGGTCGGAGGAGCGCAGAAGGAGGTGATTTTGTAATCCTGAATCATCTGCAGCATATCGGACGGCGTGAATTTTTCGTGGTCGTAGATGAAGATGGTGGCTCCGGCAATCATTTGTCCGTAGAGTTTGCCCCAAACGGCTTTTCCCCAACCGGTGTCGGCTACCGTCAGGTGCAGACAGTTTTCATTGAGGTTGTGCCAGTAGCTGCCGGTTACGATGTGGCCCAGGGGGTACAAAAAGTCGTGAGCCACCATTTTTGGGTTGCCCGTAGTGCCCGAGGTGAAATACATCAGCGAGATATCGGAGTTTTCGTTGGCCTTTTCCGGGCGTTGAAATGCAGGCGCCTGCAGTTTGCCTTGCGCAAAATCCTCGAAGCCTTCAGGTACTTCAGGCCCGACCGAGATGTAGTGTTTTACGGTAGGACAAGCTGGCATAGAGGCAATCACATGCTCAAGGACAACTGGTTCGCCCACGCAGACAATGGCCTTGATCGAGGCGGCTTCGCAGCGATATACAATGTCTTTTTTGGTGAGCAGGTGCGTGGCCGGAATGGCGACTGCCCCCAACTTGTGCAAGGCGATAATCGAAAACCAGAACTCAATACGGCGTTTGAGAATCAGCATCACCATGTCGCCTTTGCCGATGCCGATGCTTTGGAAATAGGCGGCGGTTTCATCGGTATGTAATTTCAGGTCGGCATAGGTGTACTCCACATGCTGTCCGTGGTCGTTGGTCCAAATGATGGCACGTTTGCCTGGGGCCTCTGCAGCCCACGCGTCCACAACATCGTAACCGAAATTGAAGTGTTCCGGCACTTTGATTTTGAAATTTTGCTGGAAATCGGCTTGAGATTCAAACTGCGTTTTCTCTAAAAAGCGTTCAAGCATATTGTATATCAGTTCTTTTGTTGGTCGGGTTAAAGAATAATAGCGAGGAAACGGGCTTTCTGACCGTCAAGGGCCTTCATGCCGTGGGGTTGCGTGGCATCGAAATAGATGCTGTCGCCTGTTTCGAGTATAATCTCTTTGTCGTTGATTTGCAAGAGCATACGGCCTTTCTCGACCAGATTGAACTCTTGTCCCGGGTGCGTGTTGAGATGAATCGGTTCGTTGTTGGGTTCAACGGTTACAAGGAACGGTGTGGCCTTGGCGTTTTTGAAACCTCCAGCCAGGTCGCGATACTTGTAGGCCTTGTTGCGCTCAACCGAAACGCCCAATCCCTTGCGTGTGACAAAGTATGACTGTGCATGCGTGTCTTCGCCCGAAATCAGAACGGCGGTGTCGAGCTTGAACAAAGCGGCCACTTGGCAGACATAGTTCATCGGAATATCGACCTTACCAGATTCGTATTGGAGGTAGGTTTTGGTGTCGATTCCGGTTTTTTGAGCCATTTCTTCGGCCGAAATATCAACGCTGTCGCGTAATCCGCGCAGACGTTCGGCAATTTCTTTCATCATAACACTATCGGATTGGTTTGAAGTTGCAAAAATACAATAAAAATATTATAATCGGCAGCAATATGCCCAAAAGACATTGTTTCTGCCGTCTAATCGTTCTTTTTTGTGGTGGCGGTTTCGATGATGATGTTTGAAACCGGTCTGACCTCCGTTGTGCCGTCTTTCAACACAAACAGTTGTGAGTAGCGTTTGCCTTCGAGTTCGAGACTGACCACATAATAGGTGCTATGATGCGTTTCGTCGCGTTCTTCGCTGTAACAGAAGTTGCCCTTGTCGATGAGGCTGAAACTCAAGAAACCCATGCTAATCAAATGGTTGATAAGCGTGGAGTCAAACTCACGTTCGAGTTGTCTGACGGTGTTGCTGTCCATTTTATTTTTTACGCACCGGGTCGCAGGTTAAGTCAACGCCCAACTTCTTGAAGATTTTGTGATCCACCTCGCTCAGCATGGCGGTAGAGTGTACTTGGCAACCTTTAAGCTTAGGCAGCTGCGCGATGGCTTTTTCGCAATTGTCGTCGGTCAGACTGATCATGGCCAGCGCCACCAAAACCTCGTCGGTATGGAGTCGGGGGTTTCGCCCATGCAGGTGAGAAATCTTCAGATCCTGAATCGGCTCGATCATTTTCGACGGAATCAACTTGGTGTCATGGCTGATGCCTGCCAAATGCTTGGTGGCGTTGAGAATCAGCGCCGCACTGGCCCCCAGCAGCGGCGAACTGTTGGAGGTAATGATGGTGCCGTCAGCCAGTTCGATGGCAGCCACATTGCAGGTCTCGGCTTCATTTTCCTGACGTTGGTGTGCCGCCACCACTACTTTTCTGTCTTCAATCGAAATCTTCGCCTGTTGCATCAGCAAGGCGATTTTGTTGACTTCGTGCTCTTCGGTCTTGCCGTCGGCCAGTTTGCAAAGAGCGTCGAAGTAGCGTCGGATGATTTCCTGTTTCGAGGCTGTTTGGCAGACCTCATCGTCCACAATGCAGAAGCCGGCCATATTGACGCCCATATCGGTGGGAGACTTATACGGGTTTTCGCCGTAGATGCCTTCGAAAATGGCGTTGAGTACGGGGTAGATTTCGATGTCGCGGTTGTAGTTGACGGTCGTTTTGCCGTATGCCTCGAGATGAAACGGGTCTATCATGTTGACGTCGTCCAAGTCGGCCGTAGCGGCTTCGTAGGCCACATTCACAGGGTGTTTGAGCGGCAGGTTCCAGATCGGGAAGGTCTCGAACTTGGCGTATCCAGCCTTGATGCCGCGCTTGTTGTCTTGGTAGAGCTGGCTCAAGCACACCGCCATCTTGCCACTGCCCGGTCCGGGAGCGGTAACGACTACCAGCGGACGCGAGGTCTCGACATAGTCGTTTTTGCCGAACCCTTCGTCCGAGTCGATGAGCGACACGTTGTGGGGGTAGCCTTCGATGGTGTAGTGATAGTACGACTTGATGTTGAGGCGCTGCAGCCGGTTGCGGAAAGCTTTGGCGCTCTCTTGCCCGGTGAAATGGGTGATGACCACCGAACCGACCATCAGGCCGCGACTCACAAATTCGTCGCGCAAGCGCAGCACGTCGTTGTCGTAGGTGATGCCCAAGTCGCCGCGCACCTTGCTCTTTTCGATATCGACCGCACTGATGACAATCACAATTTCGGCGTAGTCGGCCAGTTGCATCAGCATGCGCAGCTTGCTGTCGGGCTGGAAGCCCGGCAATACGCGGCTGGCGTGGAAATCGTCGAACAGTTTGCCGCCAAACTCGAGGTAGAGCTTGTTGCCAAAGTGGTTGATACGTTCTTTGATATGCTCAGACTGGATGCGAATGTACTGGTCGTTGTCGAAACCGATTTTCATAAGGTGCGGGATTAGGCGTGATTATTTGATGAGACTGGCTTTGAGTCCTTTGATGACAGCGTTGCTGAAGCCGTTAGCCTCCATTTCGTTGAGGCCGCGGATGGTGGTGCCGCCCGGGGTGGTCACCTTGTCGATTTCCATTTCGGGATGCGAGTCGTTGGTTTCGAGCAGATCCACGGCACCCCGCAGGGTTTGGGCCACCACTTGCTTGGCCGTTTCGGGATAAAGTCCCATTTCAACGGCACCCTCGACGGCTGCGCGGATGTAGCGGAAGGCGTAGGCGATGCCGCAGCTTGACAGGGCCATCATGGCGTTGAGCTGGTTTTCGGGCACCACAAAGGCCTTGCCCAACTCGTTGAAAATGCCGACGATCTGATCCAGCTGCTCTTTCGTGGTGTTGCTGTGGGCCGAAATGCTCGACACGCTTTGCAGCACATCGATGGCCGTGTTCGGAATCATGCGGAACATGGCGGGCAGCGTCCCTTTTTTGTCGAGGGCGGCGGCCAGACGTTCGAAACTTACGCAGGCGGCAATCGACAGAAACACTTGCTTGGAGTAGTCCATCTTCTCTTTGAATGAGTCGATGACCGGCTCCACCAGCCAGGGTTTCACGGCCAGAATCACCAGGTCGGCGCCTTGCACGATCTGGGCGTTGTCGGTGCTGACTTCGATGGCGTTGTTAAAGTTTTGCAGGTTGCGGAGGGCGTTTTCGTTGATGTCGCCCACTTTGACCTTGCTCACAATGCTGCTTTGCGTAAGCGCACGGGCAATGGCTCCTCCCATATTGCCTGCGCCGATGATGGATACGGTTTTCATATTCAGAGGCATTTTTTGAATCGTTTGACAAATTCTTCGGCATCGGCCTGTGTGAGGCAGAGCGGCGGCAGCAGGCGGATGGTGTTGGTGCCGGCCACGCCGGTGAACACGTGCTGCTCGAAGAGCAGTTTGCTGCGGATTTCCTTGATGGGTTGGTCAAATTCCAAACCGATCATCAGGCCGCGGCCGCGCACTTCCTTGATGCCAGGAATGGCTTTGAGTTCCTTGAGCAGGTATTCGCCTACCTTGGCGGCATTTTCAATGAGGTGTTCCTTTTCGATGATGTCGAGTACGGCGATGGCACCGGCACAGCCGAGGTGGTTGCCTCCGAAGGTGGTGCCGAGCTGGCCATAGACCGGTGTGAATTTGGGGCTGATGATCAGGCCCGACATCGGAAATCCGTTGCAGATGCCCTTGGCCACGGTGATCAGGTCGGCCTTGATGCCGGCGTACTGGTGGGCGAAGAACTTGCCGCTCCGACCGTAGCCCGACTGGATTTCGTCCAAAATCAGCACGACGTCGTGCTTGTCGCACTCCTCGCGCAGCTGGCGCATAAAGTGGTCGTCGGGAATCTGGATGCCGCCGATGCCCTGGATGCCCTC
>JAGACJ010000149.1 GCA_017614195.1 Paludibacteraceae bacterium | reverse complement strand
TCGTTGCCCCATTTCTTTCGTGTCATTAAGACGGATGTATCGGTAGGTGCATTGTTGCACCGTCAGAAGGTGTCGGGATTGCGTTTGACGCAACAGATTTTCAAATGGCTTGTTTGGGGGTAAAACACAATTATCCGAACACATTGAAGTGTTTTTTTACCCAATTACTTCCGACAAAAGTCGTCAGCCAGTAAACCAGGTTTTTGAGAGAAAAACCAGCCTTGCAGAAATAATGGCGGGCATGCTTCATGTCGCCTTTGAGATAGTGGTAGCGCGCATACGAGCCATTGGCGCGCTTGATACCGATGGCGGTTTCGACGGGGTATTGCGCCGCATAACGTTGCAGACAGTCAATGGCACCTTGGTAGTCATCGGCACGGTAACGCGGATTCATCGACAAATTCGCTTCTCCGTAAAACCAGCGGATATACAGCGGCTGGCACACTTCGACCGAATCGTTGTCTTCGAAAAGACGGATAATCCAATCGACATCCAACCAGCCGTATGTCTCTTCGAACAGCCGGTCTTTGAGGCTGGCCGAAAAAAACAAACTGCCTATGTAGCAGCTTTGTCGCTTGTTGTCGCGCGACAGCAGTTGCTTGAAAGTCTTGTTTTTCTCAAAGTAGGCAAATCCATCGTTATCTGTATGCTGAAAAGAAGATACCCGGTCGGTCGAGCGTCCGTGCGACAAGTCTTCGTAGCGGTATCCGGAACTGACAATCGGGGCTTTGGCTGCCGCTTGCAACTGACGCATAATGCGGCTCGGCAACCACTCGTCGTCGTCATCGGCAATGGCGATCCATTGGCCTTTCGCTTCGTTTAACGCGCGGTTTCGGCCTTTGTTCGGACCTCCGGAATTCTGACTGTTGACCAATAGTCTGACTTGAGGAAATTGCTGCCCGATAATTTCCACCGTATGGTCGGACGAGCAGTCGTCCGCCACAATCACTTCCAAATCAAAGACTGTGCCCAAACCTTGTTGCGCATAGACCGAGTCAAGCAGCCGTTTGATGCTGCCGGCTGCGTTGTAAGTGGTGACAATTACGCTTACCAGCGGTTTGTTATTCGGTAGGATCGTCATTTTCGGCCTGAGTGTTTTTTCCGATGTTGATTTTTGATTGAAGCAAACTCATCACGCTTTGCCACAAATCTTTGAATACGAAGCGGATAAGTAACAAGTAAGTGACAAAGGCCGTGGCTGCGACGGTGGCGCAGGCGACGTACAGGTTGTCGGGGAAAATCATTCCGACAAGGTGCGACATGCCCCAAGCGGTGAGGCCGCAGACTCCTCCAATCATTAGTCCGTGTATCAAATCTCCCAATTGGTTATAGATGGGGGTCGAAAGGAAATGACTGATGCAAATCATAGAACAGACGAATGCAATGTAATTGGCGAGGATATAGCCGATGAGCAGGGCGGTGATATCTTTGTCGAGCCACAAGAACACGATAAAAACCGAACAGACAATCAACGACCGTTTGATGACTTCGAGCGTGAGGGTGACTTTCGATTTTCCGATGGCGTTCAGCGCGTTGCCCATCATTTGGTAAAGCGGGGTCAGCAGATTGGCTGCGCACAACAGTTGGAAGTAGGGGACGGCTGCCAGCCATTTTTCGCCGAACAGCGAGAAAAACAGCGGTTTGGCAATGAGAATCAAACAACCCACTATCGGAAAAATTATCAGTGACGAACGGTGTGACATGGTTCGCAGGATACGTGCGACACGGTCGCGTTGCTCGTGAATTTGGGCAAACAAGTTGTAGGTGGTCGAGTTGAGGATCGACACGAACATGAAATTGGCGGCGTCGCTGACTTTGTAGGCCTGCGTGTAATAACCGACCTGGCGTATCGGATAGTATTTTCCCAACAAAAAAGTGTAGAGATTATTGAAAATGACGGTTAGCAGCGATGATCCGAGAATGGGTAGGGTGAACGAGCCGAATTCGCGGATAATGCCGAACGAGAACATGAGTCTTGGCCGCCAACGGGTGTACCAGTAGAAGCCGAAAATGCGGAAGAAGTGGTAGCCTGTTTGCTGTGCCACCAATGCCCATACGCCATATCCTCTCCAAGCTAACAGAATGCCGAGCAGACCGCCGCAAAGTGTACCGATGATGTTGGTCTTGGCCAGCGATTTGTAGTCCATATTTTTGCCGATGATGGCGAATGGAACCAGATAGGCTGCGTTGAACAGAATGGCGAGGAAGGTTACACGGGCGATATCGGTCAGGCGGGGTTGCTCAAAAAAATCGGCAATGAGGGGGGCTCCGAAAAACAGGATGAGATACAACGTGACCGAAACCGCCATGTTGGTGTAGAATACCGTGTTGGTATAGCGGTCATCGAGATTTTTTGTCCGTACCAATGCGTAGTTGAACCCACCTTCGACCAGTACATACGACAAGGCGGCGAAAATCATCACCATCCCCATCAATCCATAATCGGTCGGCGACAGCAGACGGGCCAGCGCTATGCCGATAACCAATTGTACCACTTGTTGTGCAACCCGGTCGACCGAGCTCCACGCAAGTGCGCCTAACATTTTTTCCTTTAACTTGTCGCCCATTTGTTTTTTAATCAGACAAAATTAGTGATAATTTCGCAAATAACCGCTTTGTTTATAGTGGAATGTACTGTTTGCTTTTTTTAACACATCAAGATTAAACAATCGCTTTCGGGCGTTGGTCAAAACAGCAAATTCCGGTTGCTGCGGCAACCCATTGTAAAATGATTTAAATGTGAATGGTATGAAAAAGTTAGTTTTGATTTCAGTTTTGAGTTTGTTTTGTGGAGTATCAATGGTTCAGGCCCATGATTTTGCTCCGTGTCACCAACCCTCGCACGCCTGTTTTGCCGACGCCTCGCTGAAGCATAAGAAAGATGAGGCCAAAAAGCATCATGATGCCCAAAAACCGAAAGATTTTGATAAGAAACATGCAGACAAACAGAGCAAGAAGCACGGCAAGCACGCACATGCCGGTCGAAAAGGCATGCCGATGCACCGTTATGCGATGAATCCTCAACGCCAAAACTTTCACCGTCCGATGATGAAGGACCAACGGGTTCTCCGTCAACAGAACCAGGCGCAGAAAGTTGTGAACATATACCTGTAGCGACAGGACGCTGTTTGATTGAATGATGGTGTGTGGCCGGTGTCTCGAGTAGGCACCGGCTTTATTTTTGTACCGCAAGTTTTGAATAATCGGATTTTGTGTATTTTTGCAAAGAAATAGGCAAATATGAAATTCGAAGTTACCCTACATACGATAGATTCCGACAACTCCTCATCTGTTAATATTCCCTTGGCCGATGGCGGTATCAAGGCCGGTTTTCCGTCGCCTGCGCAAGACGAGGCGCTGGATGTGATTGACCTGAATCGCGAGCTGGTCCGCCACCCCGAAGCTACTTTTTATGCGCGTGTCGATGGCAACTCATTGCAGAATGCAGGTATCTGTGATGGCGATTTAGTCGTGATTGACAAGTCGTTGCAAGCGCGTGACGGCGATTTTGTAGCCGCTTTTATCGATGGTGAGTTTACCTTGAAACAATTTAAACTCGATGACGACGGCCGTGGCGCATGGCTCATGCCCGCCAACGACCAATATGCGCCTATCCGCGTTACTTCCGACAATCAATTTGTGGTGTGGGGCGTACTGACTTATACCATAAAAAAACTTTGTAAAAGATAACGGCGTATGGCCTTGTACGGACTGGCTGACTGCAATAACTTCTTTGTGTCGTGCGAGCGGGTGTTCCGTCCCGATCTCAACGGCAAGCCCGTGGTGGTGCTTTCAAACAACGACGGCTGTGTCATCGCGCGCAGCAACGAAAGCAAGGCGTTAGGTGTCAAAATGGGCGATCCGTTTTTTAAGCTGGAACGTTTTTTTGACGAAAACGGTGTCACGGTGTTTTCGGGCAATTATGTGCTGTATGGCGATATAAGCCGCAGGGTGATGGGCTTGTTGTCGAAATATACGCCGCAGCTCGATATCTATTCGATAGATGAGGCGTTTTTGGATTTTTCGGGAATGGGTTCATCCGACAAAGTGGTGGCGCATGCCCGTGCAATGGTGCGCGAGGTGCGGCAGAGTGTTGGGATCCCTATTTCGGTGGGCATTGCCCCGACGCGTACACTAGCCAAGGTAGCTTCGCGGTTTGCCAAAAAATATGAAGGATATCACGGGGTGTGTATCATTGATACCGATGAAAAACGAAAAAAAGCGTTGCAGCTATTGCCCGTGGGGGATGTGTTTGGTATCGGCCGTCGGTTTCAAAAAACATTGGAGCTGTACAATGTCAAAACGGCGTATGATTTTGTGTCGTTGTCCGAAGATTGGGTCAAGGGTACATTCAAGGTACCAGGCTGGCGTACGTATCGCGAATTGAAAGGCGATGACTGTATCGAGTTGGGCGACTTGCCTGCCAAACAAAGTATTTGCAACAGCCGCAGTTTTGCCGGCTCGGGCGAAACGGACCGAACAAAGTTGGAAGAGGCTATAGCTGATTTTACCGCACAAGCGGTGCGCAAGTTGCGGCAACAACATTCGGCGTGCGGTCAGCTGACGGTGTTTGCCTATACCAGCCGTTTCAGACCCGATTTGCCGTCAGACATGATTCATTGCAATGTGGCGTTTGCAAACCCAACGGCCGATTTGGCCGAATTGACGGCCGCGGCGTTGCGTGGGTTGCGGTCGTGCTATCGCGATGGATTGTTTGCCTATAAGAAAGCCGGCGTGCTGCTCTGGAATATTGTTCCCGAGAGTCATGTGGTAGCAGATGTGTTTTCGACCGAAGGATCAGAAAAACGCAAGTCGCTGATGCAGGCCATCGACAACATTAACCGCAAGAACGGGCGGAATACTGTCCACATGGCGGTTGCCCCCCAGCAGAAAGGGTACGTCATCAAATCCGAACACCGGTCGCCCCAATATACGACCGATATCCGGCAAATCATTCGTTTGAAGGTACGATGATATTTGTAGAGATGCGGCGCGCCACGTCTTTACGATGATTACAATACGATATTCACGATCTTCCCGGGAACCACAATGATTTTTTTCGGGGTCTTTCCATCCAGGAATTTGGCAGTTTGCGGATTGGTCATCGCGATTTTCTCGACTTCGGTGCGATCGGTTCCAGCCGGCATTTCGAGGGTGAATCGAACCTTGCCGTTGAACGAAATCGGATATTTGACCGACGACTCGGTGAGGTATTTCTCATCGAACGTCGGGAACGATGCGTCGCAAACGGTCGTGTTGTGACCGAGCAGGTGCCACAATTCTTCGCAGATGTGCGGTGCAAACGGGGTAAGCAGTACAACGAGCGGCTCCAGTACAGCACGTTTGTTGCATTTGACTTGTCCAAGTTCGTTGACACAAATCATGAAGGCGGCCACCGAGGTGTTGAACGAGAACTGTTCGATATCTTGGGTAATTTTCTTGATGGTCTTGTGCAGGGTCTTCAATTCGGCTTCGGTAGGAGCCTCGTCGCTGACGGCCAGATTGTCGCCGTTAAAGAAGAGTCCCCACAGTTTTTTCAGGAATCGGTGTACGCCGTCGATACCGTTGGTGTCCCAAGGTTTCGAGGCCTCGAGCGGTCCGAGGAACATTTCGTACAGACGCAGGGTGTCGGCACCATATTTGGATACGATGTCGTCGGGGTTCACCACGTTGTACATCGATTTCGACATCTTTTCGACGGCCCATCCGCACACGTACTTGCCGTCTTCGAGGATAAACTCCGCATTGCGGTAGTCGGGGCTCCATGCCCGGAATTTGTCCAGGTCGAGGATGTCGTTGCTTACAATGTTGACATCGACGTGGATGGGTTGTGTTTCGTATTGGTCTTTGAGTCCGAGCGACACGTACTTGTTGGTGCCGATCACGCGGTAAACAAAGTTGGAGCGGCCCTGAATCATGCCTTGGTTGATGAGCTTTTTGAACGGCTCGTCCTCGCAAATCAGACCGAGGTCATACAAGAATTTGTTCCAGAAACGGCTGTAAATCAAGTGGCCGGTGGCATGCTCGGTACCGCCGATGTACAAATCGACGTTGCGCCAGTATTGGTTGGCTTCTTGGCTTACCAGCGCCTGGTCGTTGTGCGGATCCATGTAGCGCAGGTAGTAGGCCGACGATCCGGCAAAGCCCGGCATGGTGTTGAGTTCGAGCG
>JAGACJ010000148.1 GCA_017614195.1 Paludibacteraceae bacterium | reverse complement strand
GGCTACCTCCAAAATCGGGGTCCAGGAGTAGTTGTTGCCCGTGCGGACCGACTTTTGGGTGGTCAGCCAGCTGCCGGCAATGATGGCGATGAATACCCATTCGCGAAGCAACTTGACGTAGAATGGTGCGTCGTGTTCGGCCATGGCGGGGATATAGGTGCCATT
Organism: Paludibacteraceae bacterium; assembly: GCA_017614195.1. GTDB lineage: Bacteria > Bacteroidota > Bacteroidia > Bacteroidales > Paludibacteraceae > Enterocola. Next base: position 8,592 of record JAGACJ010000148.1, on the reverse strand, counting down.
GATAAACATCGTGCTGGCGATTACGCAGAGCAGCCAGAAAATGTTAATCAGACCCGAGAATTGCAGTTTGGTTTCGTTGGCATTGTCTGCCGCCAGATTCTCTTTGGGCTCCTTGGCGTAGTAGTAGCGGTCCATCACATAGTAGGCAACCAGCAGCAACACACCGGTAACCACCCATTCGCCCAACATGTTTTGCATCCACCATGTGAATGAGGCGCCTTTTTGGAAGAGCAGGAACAATGGGGGGTCGCCCAGAGGCGAGAGCAGACCGCCACAGTTGGCCACAATGGCAATGAAGAAGAGTACGGTATGCACTTTGTATTTGCGCTCCTTGATCGTTTCGAGCAACAATCTGATCAGCAGCATGGCGGCGCCAGTCGTACCCATAAACGAAGCCAAAGCCCAGCCAATCGCCATGATAGTGGTGTTGGTCATCGGGGTGGCCTTGAGATCGCCTTTGATGCAGATGCCGCCAGTGGTTACAAACAAAGCGGTCAGCAACAAAATAAAGGGAATGTAGTCATAAACCATCTGGTGTTCAATGGCATGACCGCCTCCGTTGCAAATCATCCAAATGGCAACGGGAACACCCAAAACGAGCGATACGATGAGTTTGTTCTTGTTGTGCTCCCACCATTCGCCTACATGGGGAATAAGCGGAAGAACAGCAATGCAGAGCAGCATTACAATGAATGGAATCAACATCCATCCGGGAATCATTAGATTTTCCATAAAGAATTATTTAGATTAATTTTAGTCGAGTTTCAATACTTCCATAAATGCTTTTTGCGGTACTTCGACCGAGCCGATCTGTTTCATGCGCTTTTTGCCGCGCTTTTGCTTTTCGAGCAGTTTGCGCTTACGCGAAATGTCGCCGCCATAGCATTTGGCGGTCACGTCCTTGCGGACCGGCTTGATGGTTTCGCGGGCGATAATCTTGCTACCGATGGCGGCCTGTATGGCAATCTCAAATTGCTGACGCGGAATGAGCTCCTTGAGTTTCTCGCACATGCGGCGTCCGATAACTACGGCGTTGTCGGCATGGGTGAGCGACGATAAGGCATCGACCGAGTCGCCGTTGAGCAGAATGTCGAGTTTGACGAGTTTTGACGGACGGAATCCGTTGATATGGTAATCAAACGAAGCGTATCCTTTCGATATGGATTTGAGTTTGTCGTAAAAGTCAAACACGATTTCGCCCATCGGCATGTCGTAGAGCAGCTCGATGCGGTTCGACGAGATGTATTCCTGTTTGACCAGTTCACCACGCTTGCCGAGGCAGAGTGTCATAATCGGACCGATAAAGTCGGTGCGTGTGATAATCGAGGCGCGGATATAGGGCTCTTCGATATGGTCAATCAAGGTTACGTCGGGCATGCCCGAAGGGTTGTGCACCTCAAGCACTTCGCCTTTCTTTGTGTAGATTTTGTATTGGACGTTGGGTATGGTGGTGATGACGTCCATGTTGAACTCGCGGTCGAGCCGCTCCTGCACGATTTCCATGTGGAGCATTCCCAAAAAGCCGCAACGGAAACCAAAACCCAATGCAGCCGACGATTCGGGTTGGAAGGTGAGCGCCGCGTCGTTCAACTGGAGTTTCTCCATCGAAGCGCGCAAATCTTCAAAATCATCAGAGTCAATGGGGTAAACACCAGCGAAAACCATGGGCTTCACTTCCTCGAAACCTTCAATGGCCTTGTCGCAAGGACACTCGACATGCGTAACCGTGTCGCCAACGCGCACTTCCTTCGAGTTTTTGATGCCTGAGATGATGTAGCCCACATCTCCGCATTTTAGCTCTTTGCGGGGCTCCATTTCCAGTCGCAGCACACCGATTTCATCGGCATCGTACTGTTTGCCGGTATTCACGAATTTCACCAAGTCGCCCTGACGGATCGAGCCATTAACGATTTTCATGTAGGTGATGATGCCACGGAACGAGTTGAACACCGAGTCGAAAATGAGGCATTGAAGGGGAGCGTCAGGGTCGCCTTTCGGCGGACGGATGCGCTCGACGATGGCGTTCAGTATCTCTTGCACACCCATACCGGTTTTACCGCTGGCGCGGATAATGTCTTCGGGTTTGCACCCCAGCAGTTCCACAATCTGGTCTTCCACCTCGTCGGGCATGGCGCTGTCCATGTCCATTTTGTTCATAACCGGAATGATTTCCAAATCATTTTCGATGGCCATGTACAAGTTTGAAATGGTCTGTGCCTGAATGCCTTGCGTGGCGTCGACGATGAGCAACGCGCCTTCGCAGGCGGCAATGGAGCGCGACACTTCGTAACTGAAGTCGACGTGTCCCGGGGTGTCAATCAAGTTGAGTATGTATTTTTGACCTTGGTACGTGTAATCCATTTGGATGGCGTGGCTTTTGATGGTGATTCCACGCTCACGTTCAAGGTCCATGTCGTCCAAGACCTGTTCTTGCATGTCTTTGCCCACCACGGTGCGGGTTTCCTCGAGCAAACGGTCGGCCAAGGTCGATTTACCATGGTCGATATGGGCAATGATGCAAAAGTTGCGGATGTTGTTCATTAGAATAATCTTTTCGCGCCGCAAAGTTAAAAAAAATGTGCGATATTAAGGGGTGGTGTTGATAAATATTCTATCTTTGCCTTATCAAACCTCTTGTAATGTCGTATGAAATTGAATATAAGTTCTGTAGTTAGGTTTCTGACGCTTTCAGTCATGCTTGTTTCGGCAAGTCATATCGCGGTTGCCGGCGAAGTGATTTCCGAAATCCGCTATTGGGTCAAATCCGATACCGTCCAGGCGTATGTTGTTATTTCGGTACCGGACGGACAAAGTGTGGAGGCCGGGCATTTGGCTTCGTTGCAAGACGAAATATTCTGCCTCTCGGCCAAGGATTATGCGAATTATATGCAGAAAGCCGACCGCAGTTTGCTGAAAAAACTGACGCCGAAAGATATTGACGGCTTTGTGTTGCAAGTGGATGAAGAAATGTCTTTTGAATTCGTTTCGGCAAAATATGAAGCATATAACCGGCAAACTGGCAAATACAAACCTGCCAAACGCCAGTTCCTTGTGCGGGTGCTCAACGACGACTATTCGTTGTTTATGGTGCATCATTCCAGAGACGGCAAGTCGCGTGTCGAAATGGCTTACAGTAAGAAAAGCGCGCCACTGTCTGTCAAAAGTATTCGCGGACTCGAAATTGCACAAGAGTTTGCCGAATGTCCCGAGGTGATGCAGCGCGAGCAAAACGGCGACTACCGCGAAGACGATTCGATGCACCTCGAACGCCGTTCGATCGAAACCATCCAGCAAATCGGCAAGTCGGTGGCTGTTGTCGACTACCTCTCAAATTGCCGATAGCCGGCCTTAGCTCCGACTATTCCAAGGCACCGTCATTGTAGAACTTTTCCAAGTGGGCGTTGAATTCGAGTTTCGAACCTTCAGACGCCCATTTTTTTGCGTAGTCGGTAATGTCGGAAATATCGATGGAAACGATTCTTTTTGGAGTAAACAGCTTGTAAGCCGACCGTATCAGCGTGGGCAATATGGGCGGGGTGCTCTTGCGTCCGTAGCGGCTAGTCGAGCTGCCCCAAAGTCCCTGAATGCGAATTCCGATGACGTGTACCCCTTCGGGCAGCTGTGAGCAGACCGTATGTGCCAGATGGCGCGAGCCGATGCGTTCGTCACCGGTTAGCGTGATGTGTCCGGACGGGTAGAAGATGACGTTACCTCCATCGGATAGCGACTGCAGACACAGCGATTCAAGCATTCTCACTTGTCCGATCCCTTGGCGGTTTTTATGCAAGTCGGGCACTTCGATGGCATTGAAAATATGCAGGATGCGGCGGAAAACCCCTGCTTTGAAATAGGCTTCGTCTACCAATGGACGCATGTGGCATTTGTTGAAGTAACTGAACAGCATGATGGGATCAATGACGGCCACATGGTTGGGCAGTATCAGTTTCACGTTGTCGGCTTGCAAATACTCTTCGCCGGTCACTCTGATGTCGTAGCGATACAGCAACAGCCGCTTGATCGTGTGGGTAAGTGTGATACGATTGCTGATGAGCAGATACAGACTGACAATGAACATGACAATGCCGATAAGCAGGAAAATGTATTCAATATCGAGTACCAGCAGCAACAGGGTCAGAGTAAGCGATGCACCTAAAATGAATATGAACGACAATTGGTTGAAGAAGGCCAGAATCAGGTTAAGTGTCGGGCCTTTGACAATGCGCTGTATCTCAGTGTCGAGCGGTACTTTGAAGAGGCCTGCGGTAATGGTTGTGACTGTCAGGACAATGCCAAATCCGATGCCGTTTGACGGAAGTGCAAACAATAGGATGAATTCCAAGGAAAGAATGATGCCAATCAAGGTGGAGTAACCCAATAGTTTGACGTGCTGGCCGATTTTTCCGGCAATCAGACAACCGATGGTAATGCCGATGGCGGCGATTGCCATAACCAAGCCCGTATGGAAAGAGTCAAGACCTATATTATGCTGACAGTAAATCAGTAGTCCCATTTGCATCAGCGCCGCCATCCACCAGAACCACGACAAACTATACAATACGGCGTTTAACCCCTCATATTCGGATGATTTGTGATGCGACGATTTGAAAAAAGACCACGGATTGACCGGCCATTTCTCGCTTTCGAGTGTTTCTTGCGCGTGTACGAAATACGAGCCGAAAAGCCCTGAAACCGCACAGCAAATCATGGTGATATAGGCGTAATAATGGGGCATGTCATCGGCAAGGAATGAGGCGACTACGGTTCCAGTCAGCATGCCGAAGAAAGCGATGGCTTCCATGTAACCCATCCCTGCCGACAAGCGACCTGCGCCGCCGATATCACGAATCAGACCGTATTTCGAAGGCGAGTAGAGCGAACTTTGCACGCCCATCAGTGTGATTGCGGATACAACAATCGCCACAGATTGTAACTCAAACCCCAAGATGGCAAGCAAAATGATGGGAATCTCACTCCATTTGGCGATGCGCAGCACTTTCGCTTTCCGGAAATGGTGGGTAAACCTGTCCGCCAAAGGCGATAATAGGATATATGGCAAGACCAACGCTGCGGCGGTGGTGCTGATTAGCAAACCTTCGTGTTCGGCGGATACCCATTTGACAGCGAGAAAACACGACAATGTCTTCAGAAAGTTGTCGTTCAGCACTCCCCAAAAGTTGGTGAACAACAAGGGAAAAAATGATTTTTGAGCAGATTTTTCATTCATCTGTAAGAATTTTTAATCTAAAATCTCACAAAATTACACAATAACCGACGTTTGACAAACATTTTCAAAAAAAATGTGTTTTTGTCAATAAAAAGCAAAAACAAAACATTTTATTCTTATCGCGTTTCGCAAAAAATATCGTAATTTTGCACCAAAATCTTAAAAACGCTACACAATGGGTGGTTTTTTTGGCACAATCGCAAAGCAGTCTTGCGTGGCCGATCTCTTCTATGGTACCGACTACAATTCTCATTTGGGTACCAAACGCGCCGGTATGGCAACTTACAGTAAAGAAAAGGGCATGACCCGTTCGATTCACAACATCGAAGGAGCTTATTTTCGCTCGAAGTTTGAAGCTGGTTTGGGCAAATTTGACGGTGCTACCTCGGGTATTGGCATCATTAGCGACACAGATGCCCAGCCGATTATCGTGAACTCCCATCTCGGTCGTTTCGCCATTGTCACCGTCGCTCGTTTGGACAATATGGACGAACTGGAGCGGGAGATGTTGTCGAAGAATTACCACTTTACGGAATTGAGTTCCGGCAAAACCAACCAGACAGAATTGATTGCCACCCTGATATGTGAGGGCAAAACCATCGAGGAGGGTGTGGAGAACATGTTCAATAAAATAAAGGGTTCGTGCTCGTTGCTGTTGCTGACCGAATCGGGTATCTACGCCGTTCGCGACAAACTGGGCCGCACACCGGTAATCTTGGGTAAAAAAGACGGTGCATACGCCGTTTCGAGCGAATCAAACGCTTTCCCTAACCTTGATTATGAGATTGACTATTACGTAGGACCGGGCGAAATCGTGCATTTGACGGCTGACGGCTGGAAGCAAATCCGCAAGCCGGGCAGCAAAATGCAGGTTTGCTCGTTCTTCTGGGTATATTTCGGATTCCCCTGCTGCGATTACGAAGGCATCAACGTCGATATCGTGCGCAACGCGTTGGGCGAAGCCTTGGGCAAGGCCGATACCGATACCGACGCCGATTTTGTCTGCGGTGTGCCCGACTCGGGTGTCGGACATGCCATCGGTTACGCGATAGGACGCGGAATCCCTTATAAGCGCGGCATCTTGAAATATACTCCGACATGGCCCCGCAGTTTCACACCGTCGCAGCAGTCGGTGCGCAATTTGGTGGCCAAAATGAAATTGTTGCCCAACAAGCAGATGCTCGAAGGCAAGCGCGTGGTGTTCCTCGACGACTCAATCGTGCGTGGCACCCAGTTGCGTGGCAATGTGGATATGGTTTACAAATATGGCGCCAAGGAAGTGCACATGCGTATCGCTTGTCCGCCATTGATTTATTCGTGCCGTTACTTGAATTTCTCGGCCACTCAAAATGATTTGGAACTCATCACCCGTTCGTTGATTGAAAAATACGAAGGACAGCATGACAAAAACTTGCAGGAATATGTTGACCCGACTTCAGAGAAACACAAACGCATGGTCGACGATATCCGCAAGCATTTTGGCTTGACTACCCTTAAATTCAACACGGTCGAGGCATTGGTCGAAGCCATCGGCTTGCCCAAAGAACAAATTTGTACGCACTGTTTCGACGGTTCGTCGTACTTTTGATAATGAAGGTCGCCGCCCGATGGACGCTGTGACCGATATCCGATAAGAGAAATATATGTTTGAATCACTTACCGAACGATTGGAGCGCTCCTTCAAAATTCTCAAGGGGCAGGGAAAAATTACCGAAATCAATGTTGCCGAGACGTTGAAAGACGTGCGTCGCGCGTTGTTGGACGCCGACGTTAACTACAAGACCGCCAAGACCTTTACCGACGAGGTGAAGCAAAAGGCACTCGGCATGGAGGTACTGACAGCTGTCAAACCCAACGAGCTGATGGTCAAAATCGTGCACGACGAATTGGCCAACCTGATGGGCGGACAGGCCTCCGAATTGCAACTGAAAAACCGTCCTGCAGTGATTTTAATGGCCGGTTTGCAAGGTAGCGGTAAAACCACGTTCTCGGGCAAACTCGCCAACTTGCTCAAAAACAAAAAAGGCAAAAACCCCTTGTTGGTGGCTTGCGACATCTATCGTCCTGCCGCCATTGACCAGTTGAAAGTGGTGGGCACACAGATTTCGGTGCCTGTATATGCCGAGGAAGCCAACAAAAACGCCGTTGAAATCGCTCAAAATGCAGTAAAATTCGCCAAGAACCAGAACCACGACGTGGTAATCATCGATACCGCCGGCCGTTTGGCTGTAGACGAGACCATTATGGTCGAAATCGATGCGGTTAAAAATGCGGTGAATCCCGACGAAATCTTGTTTGTGGTCGATTCGATGACCGGTCAGGATGCGGTGAATACCGCCAAGGAATTCAATGACCGGCTCGACTTTACCGGCGTGGTATTGACAAAACTCGACGGTGACACCCGTGGCGGTGCCGCTTTGTCGATTCGTTCTGTCGTCGAAAAACCGATCAAATTTGTCGGTATCGGTGAAAAAATGGACGCACTCGATGTGTTCCATCCGGCTCGTATGGCCGACCGTATTCTCGGTATGGGCGACATCGTTTCGCTCGTCGAAAAGGCTCAGGAACAATATGACGAGGCCGAAGCCCGCAAGATGGCCAAGAAACTGGCCAAAAACCAGTTCGGTTTCGATGATTTCCTGGCGCAAATCGGCCAAATCAAGAAGATGGGCAATATCAAGGACTTGGCTTCGATGATTCCTGGTGTAGGTAAAGCCCTTAAGGATGTCGATATTCAGGATGACGCGTTCAAGTCCATCGAGGCTATCATCTTGTCGATGACTCCGTACGAACGGCAGCATCCCGACGTGCTGAACGGCAGCCGCAAACAGCGGATTGCCACTGGTAGCGGTACCAATATTCAGGAGGTCAACCGGCTGATCAAACAGTTCGAAGGCATGCGAAAAATGATGAAAATGGTACAATCACATGGTGGCAAGTTACCCAAAATGCCGAATTTAGGTAGAAGATAACCAATTATTACAATATGCAACTCATTGACGGAAAGGCGACAGCCGACAAAATCAAACAGGAAATCGCGGCAGAGGTGGCCGATATTGTGGCTAAAGGCGGAAAACGTCCGCATTTGGCTGCCATTTTGGTAGGCCACGATGGCGGTAGCGAAACTTACGTGGCCGCAAAAGTGAAAGCGTGCGAGGTTTGTGGTTTCAAATCAACCCTGATTCGTTACGAAAGCGACATTACCGAGGCCCAGTTATTGGCAAAAATCGCAGAATTGAATGCTGACGACGACATCGACGGTTTTATCGTGCAATTGCCGTTGCCCAAGCACATCGATGAGCAGAAAGTGATCGAAGCCATTGACTATCGCAAGGATGTTGACGGTTTCCATCCCGTTAATGTGGGCC
>JAGACJ010000147.1 GCA_017614195.1 Paludibacteraceae bacterium | reverse complement strand
TTGTCGGAGAACGACCTTGTCTATTACGGCATTGTCAAAAACATCGAGATTGTTGGCGAGGCTGCTTACAAACTGTCTCAGCAGTTCCGCGATGCCCACCCCGAAACGCCTTGGAAAATCATTATGAAGATGCGTCACGTGTTGGTACACGACTATTACCAAATAGAGAAAGACGAAATCCGTTTTGTCATCGACGACGACCTTCCGCCTTTGTGCGAACAAGTGACGCGCTACCTTTCCGAAACCGATTGGGATGCGTGGGAGAAAGCACCGCAAAACGAGAACTAATCATAATTTCTAATTTATAATTCAAAATTCAGATTGCCTATGATATAAAACGAACAAAAGACATATAGAAAAGAAGCGTCCGCTTTAGATCTTGTTTCGGAAATTTCGGCAAAAAATGAAAGAAACTATCAAGAGTAAAAATCGGATGCTCACGCCAGTCGGCGTGGGCTTTTACTCGAATATGATAGTAATGGTATTTGCCGATACCTCCGAAACGTAAACGAAGTAAGTGAGTCCACGTTTTCTTTTTCTGCCGATTTTTCAGAATATAATCAATTAACAAATATCAATAACAATTCAAAACTTAAAACAACATGAAGAAAAATTTATTTACATTACTGCTCGCCCTTGTCGCGATGGCGGCGCAAGCGCAAGAAACACTTTGGCAAAAATGTAACGAAAGCCTGCCAACATCGGCTACGCGCATTATGCCCGTAAGTTGCTCGGACAACAACCATCAATACGATGGACTTGTACGATTCACCCTTGACGGCGATTGGGCAACTCTCTATCATTCGGCCTATTCGCCCATATTTGTTAAGGTAACACCCGAAAGTCCTGCGGAACTAATCTACAATTTTGAGAATATAGAGCGCATTGACTATCTAGAATATGTGCCCCGTCAGGACGGAGGTGTAAATGGTCTGGTTGGCGAGGCGGAAATCTATGTTAAGACCGACACTGACAGCGATTATCGTTTATATCAACATTGTCAATGGCCGCGTAATACTGACATTCAGCGCGTCGATTTCGAGGGTGGTCTGCATCGCCCGGCAAGCATCAAAGTGCGTTTTCTCAGTGGAGTCGGCGATCTTGCCTCTTGTGCAGAAATGATATTTTCAATAGAAGTGAAAACAGAATGGGAACAAGAGTTAAAATCGGATACAAAAGTCTTTGCCGACAACCTGCTGACATCATTGAAATCGGGCACAACGCAGGCCGACATTGAGCAGATACAAAGTCCTGTCGTGCGGCAACTGGCTCACGAACTGCTGCAAGGCACTTACACGACCGACTATCGCGTGGCTGCCTACGACTGCTACGATTCACCACAATGGCTGTCCAGCCAGTGGAATACGCCCAACAAATACTACGACCAATTCCAAGGCGTGACAGGCATTGTCATGGAGCAAGGGAAACACATGCTCGTGGTGAGCGACCTGCCCGATTCGATAAGTGCCGACCTGAAAGTGGTGGCATGGTACACAGGAAAAACGGGGCGTTATTTCGACGGCAATCGCCCCGACATCAGAACCTACAACCTGCACAACGGAGTGAACATCATCGACTACGACAGTCCATGGACAGGACTGGCTTACATCGCCTATTTCTCCGAAGGTCATGCAAACGCCAATCCGCCCATCAATGTCCATTTCGTAGGTGGAACCGTCAATGGTTATCTCACGCCCGATATGACCAACGAGCAGATGCATCGGATGACAGCAGAAGCCCCGTCGCGCTTCATAGATGTGGTCAGCCGAAAAGTCCACGCCGTGTGGACTTCAGCAGGTATGCACGAGTTCTGTAAGGCTGACGACGGCAAGTCGCCCGGCTACCGCCAATATATGAACATCCTCGACACGCTGATGACTTGGGAACAACGTCTTGTAGGTTTCGAGAAATACGGGCGCGTCCCACGCAACCGCACGCTGTTCTATGTCAATTTCATCTATAGCGTACTCTTCCAAAATAATCTTGGCATCAGCACCCACGTTGATAACGAGCGTTTGTATCTGAATTGCCGTTCGTTGCTTTACGACGAATCTGAAACCATCTGGGGAATGAGCCACGAATGGGGACATCAGCACCAACTTGCCCCGAATTTTTGTTGGACCAGTGTGATGGAAGTTACCAACAATTTGAGTGCTTACTACAACCTGATGCATCTCGGCTACCGCTATGAGCAACTGGATTCAGAAAAGCGACAGGGATTGGAAGAAGCCGTCAGGCACTACATTGACAACGAGACCGACGATTGCATTTTTGAGAGCAACGAAGTATACGACAGGGTTTTTGAACGCCTCTTCCCCTTCCTGAAACTCTGCAACTACTTTATGAACGAAGGCGGTAAGCCCGACTTCCTGCCCGACCTCTACGAAACACTGCGACACACAGAGGTGACACCTGACTCGACAAACATCGTCCCTTATGTGCTTAATTTCATCCGCACGACTTCACAACTCAGTGGCTACAATCTGTTGCCCTATTTCGAGCGTTTCGGCTTTCTGCGAGTCAAATCCTTCGAGGTTGTTGAATACGTGAAAAGCCATTACAATTTAACCCAAGAGCAACTCGACGCATTTCGTAGAGATATGAACACACTGGTGCGAAAAAAGAAGTTGAAACCGATGCCCGACGGTATGATCAATGCCATCATTCATACCCCAGATGTGGAGTACGAGCGTCCTCATTTCGAGAATTAAATATCGTGCAACAAATAACTACGGGTCGGTAAATGGGGCAGTGATGAGCAAAAGACAATTTGACTGTCAGCGACTGCTAAATTCCCAAAAAAAGAGGCGAAAGTTTTGTGCTTTCGCTTCTTTTTCGTACCTTTGCAGCATCAATGTAAAAAAGCAGGAAATGAGTACACAAATGATGACACAGAAGATAGCCGATTATTTCAAGACGCAACCCGTCAGAAAGGCATGGCTGTTCGGTTCGTTTGCTCGCGGTGAGGAAACGGCTGAAAGCGATGTGGACATACTGGTGGAATATGATGATAGTACCCGAATTTCGCTGCTGACGATTTCGCACATGATGGGCGAATTGGAACAGAACACAGGACGGCGCGTCGATTTGGTCGAAGAAGGTTGCCTTCTGCCTTTTGCTGTGGAGAGTGTCAATCGAGATAAACGACTTATTTATGAGAGAGGAAGTTAGAGACATTGAACGGCTTGAGCACATGCTTGAAGCCATGAATGTGCTTATTGAATACAAGGAGCGTCACACGTTGGAAGATGCTCAGGCAGACCCTGTTGTCTATTTTGGATTGGTGAAGCACGTGGAAATCATTGGCGAGGCAGTCTATAAGCTGACGCTGGAATTTCGAGCAAACCATACGGAAGTGAACTGGGGGGACATTGAGCGTATGCGTCATGTCTTGGTGCATGGTTATTATAAAATTCGCCCCTGTCAGCTATGGGAAACCATCACCATAGATATTCCCGAATTGAAACCGATTGTTGAACAGTTGATCCAAGAAAAAAGACAGAATCAGGGCAATTCCGCTAACTCCTTTGCAGGCCGAAAATAAAAGTTTAAACATCAAAAAATATGAGCAAACAAACCGAACAAATCAAGGAATTGATTGCCAAGCGCGAAAAGGCGCGTTTGGGCGGTGGCGAAAAGGCCATCGAAAAGCAACATCAACG